>DAOURD010000072.1:0-6096 GCA_030625295.1 Desulfobacterales bacterium
TGAGTTCTGGATGGTAAAGATTTCTCGCTTCGCTCGAAATGACAAGTTGTTGGGACTTTTTACGAGTTCATCATTATTGAATATAGCAAGAAATTTTCGGTATCCTTCATTTGCCAGTTTACGGTTTTTTGTCATTTCGAGCGACCTGCCCGCCATAGCCATGTATGCCGGCATTGTGGTTGCCAGGCTAACCAGGCGTTGGCAGGCGGGAGCGAGAAATCCATGTTTCGAACGAATGTGAGAAATCTTATCCACGATTAGGATTTCTCCTTGCAGTCGAAACAAGGATTTCTCGTCGCTGCGCTCCTCGAAATGACATTTTTACCTAGTTTTCGTTCAGGCACTATTTAACTGCTTTGTGATCTCTGTGCTCTGCGCCCTCTGCGGTGAACGATTACTTTCAGACGAACACAACAAACACTATTCCAACGTGGAAGCTATGCTCACGGTTCGGTCCGTAAGCATGTGGACATACCCACCCATCTCATTATCATACCACCCGTATACCACCACCTTTGTCAAGGGAATGTCAATCACACTCCCACCCAGACAGGACCCCACCTCCTCAGAATAACCCTTGAGGCATTTAAGATCAAATGACAGGGTCGCTGTTCGGGTGTGGGTCTCCATTCCTTCGATAACAGTCGCAGCCAGGGGATGGCCGATCATGTCCGCAGATACGTTTTGTTCATCTGAATACTGAAGATATCCCTTTTTGCCTCTTTCGGCAGCATCTCTATAGATCTGATTGATCAACTCGCGATCGGTGCGGTCCTGGTCAGGAGGGTCCTGAATATCGATAACCAGGATGATAAGCGAACCTGTAGACACGGGAATCCTCACCGATTCAGCAATAAACCCGATTTTCTGCATCTCAGGTATGACCAGCGACAACGCCTTAGCCGCCCCTGTGGTTGTTAATATGATATTATTAAAGACGCTCCGGTTCCGACGCAAATCAGTAGCCCCTGCCTTGGGCGGCCGATCCAGCACGAGCTGGGAACCCGTGACTGCATGCACCGTGGCCATAGAGGCCGTCAGAATCCTGTCCAGGCCAAAATAATCCAGGAGGGGTTTGATCATATAGGCCAAACAGTTGGTGGTACAAGAGGCGTTGGATATAATGTGGTGCGTGGCCGGGTCATAGTCACTGTCATTGATGCCCATGACAGTCATGACTGCATCTTTGGGCATTGAAGCGCTCTTATCCTTGATCTTGAACGGTGCTGACACGACCACCTTCCGTGCCCCGGCAGTTAGGTGGCCGCGAACTGCCCCACCCGGTGCGTCCGCAGGTAGTGTGGGGTCCGCAAACTGACCTGTCGATTCCACCACCACATCCACCCCGTATGACTTCCACGGGATGTCCCTGGGGTTGCGCACCTCACGCAAGATCGTAACCGGAACTCCATTGATGACCATGGAGCCAGACTTTTCGTCCATATTCTCAATCAAGCGCCCAGATTTGTATCCGTACAGATAATTATGCACGGTTCCGTACGTGGAATCCTTTTCAATAAACCTGGCCACGTCATCAAGACTTGTGCCCACCGGACGGCCGATATTGACCACGATCTCGGAGAAGCTTTTCCGCCCCACCTGCTGCCAGATAGATAGTTTACCGATGCGCCCCAAACCGTTGATCCCAAGCTTTCCACCTTTCATGATCTTTCCTCCTCAACTGATTGACGATTGATGATTGAAACCCACAAAGCCCAACCCGTATCCTGTGTACTGTATCTTGTATCCAGCATCTGGCATCGGAAATACTCACCACTGATCACTGACCACTGATCACTGTCCCCTTGGATCTCATGTCGACCCTCATAAACAAAACCCTTCTGGCCATCAATACTCAGGAAGTCCCCACACCGCAAGGTCTTTCCCTTGAGGAGAACCCGGCCCTCTTTTTCATAAACCACCAGATCGGAACACCCAACCACACCCGTCTTTTCCAACTGATGGGCCACAATGGACGCGTGTGATGTGGCTCCACCCCTGCCTGTCAAAAGCCCGTCTGCTGCCGATATCTCACGTATGTCGTCTGGCACGGTATCAGAGCGAATCAGAATGAGCGCCGTACCGGGCTCCTGTTTCCGAAATCGGTTAACGTCGTCCAGTGAAAAGACAATCCTCCCAAAAAGGGCGCCCCCGCTCACCCCAATCCCCTTTGCCAGGAGAGCCTTTTTGAGTCCAGGGGTGGGCACGAAGGGAGGGTATTGCTTTGTCTTGTGGACAACCATATCACGGGATTGCAATAAGTAGAGCTTGTCTGCTGTCGGGCCTTCAAACGTGAACTCGATTTCTTGTGCGCCCCACCCCTCCTCATAGACAAGACCCCTGGCCATATCCCGCAAAGACCGGAAGACTTCGGGGAATGCCTCCTCTAAGGCATGATCCTGGTCCCGGGCCTCCGCCATTTTCTGTTTCACTGAAACGGACCAGGTCTTAACCAGGCCGGATACCACGTCTTCGCCCTGGTTACGAGTCGTGTAATCGCCCCACAACATGACCTTGTCCATAGACTCCTCTGGATCATGGGTAAACACGACACCCGAACCGGCCCGATCATGCAAATTACCGTATACCATGTTCTGCACAATCACCGCGGTACCCCAATCATCGGAAACCCCCATGATATCCCGGTAGGTCCTGGCCTTATCCGAATTCCAGGAATGAAATACCTGCCAGATCGCCTGAAACAGTTGCTCATATGGATCATCAATAAGAGCCACACCCACATCAGACACGGCCTCTCGATAGGCCAGAGCCACTTCTCGCATCTGCTGCGCCGTAAAATCCCTTTTCCGCTCCACGCCATATCTAACCTTGTATTCGTTTATGATGGCATCGAACAGGTCTCGTTCCATGTTGTAAGACATGCCCCAGGACTGGAGAAAACGCCGATAATTATCCCAGGCAAACCAGGGATTGCCCGTTCTATGAATAAGACCCTCCACAACGGTTTTATTTATCCCTACATTAAGGAACGTATCCATCATCCCGGGTAAAGAAATCGCAGCCCCGCTGCGAACCGACAAGAGCAGAGGATTTTCAGGATCTCCAAGCCGTCTGTTGGTCTGTTTTTCTAACTGATTGACTTGAAACAGAATCTTTCCCCTCAAATCCTCCCTGGCCTGTCTGAAGGTACTGAGCATCCCAAGGCACCTGAAGACCTCTGTTGTAACAACAAATCCTTCCGGAATCGGCATCTTGAAATCCGCCAGCCTCGCAAGGTTGTAACCTTTCCCCCCCAGGTAGATGGGATCCTCGATAGAATTCACGGGGTTGTGAATGCTGCACACAACGCTGCCCGGGTCATAACTAAGGAGAATATCTACGTCTTTCTGGCTGAGTTCTTCGGATTGACGCGACAGGGTGCAAATAGTCTTGCTGACAAAGTTGTCCAGATACTGAAAGCCAAAAGTGGTTGCAACAATATCACGGAAAAAGGCTTCCGAAACCTTGTTTATGATTTCTTCAGTAACCGCCTCGCCTTCCTTTATGTGATATTTAGGAAGAAGCTTGTCAGGACCCAGTTGCCTGGTGATCCGCCCCAGGTTATCCTTATGGATACTGGTGAAGTGGGTGTTAAGTATTTGCTGCTCGGCCTGTGAAAGCCCACGGAAAATATCCAAATATTGGGTAGAAGAGAAGCGCCTGACCCGGATGGCATGGGTCAGGAGGTTCGAATAATCCCTGAGGGGTTTGACGATGATCCCGTCAAGGGCCATCGCCTGAACAAGCAACTGGATGCAATCGGCAATCCGGGAAAAGGTCATTCGGGTCAAGAATTCTAAATTGATAGATGCAATCAGTTCCTCAAACAGAACATTGGCAAGGTTTTCCAGGCGGAAGGTCAGCCCCAGGGCATCAAACTTTCGCTCATGATAGGTTCCGTACATTGAAGGGATATCAGCAGCAATATGCCGTTTGCGGTAAATATCTTCAGAGATCCTAAACTCTTTCGGCGATAGGATGATCTGCTTCAATCGCTTGAGATAGTTGAGGATACCTTGCAAGCGATCAGATCGGTGTTCCATTTGAAGGGCCTTTTCAAGGCGATCAGTCCTGGGTAACCCCTTGATAGCGGCCTCCTTTATGATCTCGTCCAATTTGAAACGGTTCAGGTTGTATTTCTGGTCGAGGAGCTTCAAAAACTCCATCAACAGGTGGACTCGTTCTCTGTCTACCTTTAGCTCATCAGAAACCCGGGATAGATGGCTGTCGATAACGGCCATATCAAGGCTGAGGAGTTCGCGAGGATCGTCAATCCCGGATTTCTCGAACAGCTCCTTGATGACCGCGTGGGCGCCATCTACCTCAGGCCCTTTTTCCGGAATGGCGTGGAAAACCTCAGGAGCCACGTAAGGCGCGAGAGGCGTTTTGTCTCTGGTGCGCCAAAAATTTACGATTTCAAGGCCAAAATCTATCAAAAGGTTACTGCTTTCCACATGGGACTGCTTCCTGAAGAAGTGTATCAGGACGTCTTTGCGGTTCAAAATCTCATCGATCTCGGTTGAGACGTCTCTGATTCGACCTTCTGCATTTATCTCATTGAAATAGACAGGAAAGAGCTTGGCGACCTGCTTTGCCTGGTTGTAAACCGGGGCGATTTCACTCTTTAGAAAAAGACTGATCTCCTTCTGGAAAAGATCAGTATCCTTAATATGCAGGCCGGCAAGTTTCAGGTTCACAATGAGAGCAGAGATCAGCCTTTTGCTCCATTTGGGATGTGTCTCAATCAGATGGAGCCATACCTTGATATTGGGCACATGGGCCGGGTTCACCTTCACCTTCCACTCATTCGTCGTTCCCCTCAATTCCGGACACTGAAACCCTAAATCAATCGTATGTTGTATAAAAAGGTCCACCAGGTCGCTATCATCACCCTTAAAGATCTCGCTCCCTATGTTTTCCAGGGCCTGGAGGGCAGCCTCCGGGAATTTTTGGATGCTTTGGCCCAGGGCTTCAAAGGTCTTGTCAAGGAGATATTCGATGTCCTCTGTCTCCTTCACGTGGATAATCGCACTCAAGCAAAGATTCACCGTTCCCAGGGCTTCTTCATGTATGGATGAAAGCCCCTTGGTCTCCAGGATCTTAAGGAGGCTCCGGAGCTTCTTGATTGACCCCTCGTGGGCATGGGTTTCACGGTGTTCGATGCTGTCCGGCAATTGCCGGTAGGCGTTTACAATATCGGCAAAGTTGGGAAGTTCAAGGAGCTGGCTCAATTCCAACTCAAGACCTCTGTTCTGATCGATCTGGCTCAGCCTCCCCATCAATGCACGGAGTTGCTTATGAGAGATGTTTTTGAACATCCCGTTGGCCTGTTCTTCTGTGTGAACAAGGGCTTCATCGAACCATGTTGCCGGGTCTTGCTGGTTGAGCCAGTATTGATAAGAGGTCTGAAGTGTCTTGCGTAGGAGGCGGTTAAAAACCGAGAAATCGAATTCATTTGCTCTGGATCGAGATACGATCCGCCCGATTCTCTTCAGTTGATAGTAACCACTGGCCAAAAGAAAGAATTGCTCATCAGACAAGCTGGCCAGACGTTCAAATACCCCGGAAAGGGTAGACATGCCATCTTTTAGCCTGCCCGTTCCCTCGCTCAGGATCTTTTCGACAAAGGAGACGATATTGTCCAGGGCGTTGGCGTGCACCGACCGGTCGGATGAAAAGGCAAGGGCGTCAAACCATTCGTTCAAGATAATCTGAACCACCTGAGGCCCTTGTGGATGATCATAATAGACGGAGAAGTTGCTCAAGGCGTAACGGCGCATCTCCTGCACCACATAGTCCCAATTCTTGAATGGATGATTCAATTCACACAGGAAGGCTTCTGTCTGGCGAACAAGACCGGGAAGATCCTTGACTACTTCTCGAAGAGGCAGGTACCTGGCATCAATGGTGATAACACGGTCTGTGGCTTCCAGATTGACCTGAAGGGCCTTTGAACTCAGCCTCATAGGAGGGGCGCTTTTACTTACACAAACCTCTTTAGCGGGCTGGCTTTTCATGAAAGAAGCTTTGGATAAGGGAGCAAGTTTTGAACTTCCACAACTGGATCGCTGGAATAATACCTTGAAATTACAATGC
>DAOURD010000324.1:0-3149 GCA_030625295.1 Desulfobacterales bacterium
GTCTGCAAGATGAAATCGGTCAAAAAGGCTTGGGATAACTACATTCCCGGCAATAGCAAGAACCTTCTTCAGTGAATCGGCTTTCGGGACGGGCAGGGTGCGTTCTTCACCTGAGAATAGTAAACGACCGTTCATAAAAGCTTGTGAAATAAAGTCATCGGCTTTCTTTTTCGCTCGGTCAAGATCAGTATTTTTCTTGCGAACCGCATCTTTGGCAGCCGCTGAAATTTCATCACGATCTGCTTTAGGCTGGTAATGATTGATCGTCTGTTCCAGCGCCCGAATCTGGCGAAGTTTTTCAGCCAAATCAGCCTTTCGGGAATCGTCAGCAATCCAATAGACTGTTTTGCCCTGCGGGCCGTCAGCTATGTTGAGTGTGCGGATCTGTTCAAGCTTTACACCTGAAAGCGGAGTGTAGAGCTCAAGCTGTAAGGGGCCGCCACCGGAGGGTGAGACAACCTCCCCGTCTAACTTGGTTTCAAAGCCGAATAAGCCCTGGCCCGATGAACCGTATTTTAGCTGGTACTGTTGAGTCCCATCTGTGATTTTGTTGGCGGCCAGGATCACTCGGCCACGATCTTTAATATCTCTTTCAAGATCAGGTATCCTGACTTTCCCTTTTCTTTCCAGGAAATATTGCTCAATCTCTCTCTCTTCCTGACTCAGAAAGTGATAGGACGCGCCATCGAAGGAGACCATACTGGCTGAAATGAGCTTTTCCAGGCCTTTTGTGGCTTTCTCCCTGAGGGTTGAGAGGTTAATATCTACATGATCCACCATCAGCTTTGCTATTGTATCGGCTGTTTGGGGTATCCATCCCTTTTCCTCCAACCGCTGGATGAGATAGAGGACCTTAAGTATCCTGGACGGTTGCGCGAAATCCGCAGTGTCGCTCCACCCTAACCGCTTGTCAGACTCATTTATCTCTTTTACGCCATGAGTCCCCAAGTGGTGAATACTTGAAAGTTCGCTTTCATTGGCATCGAATACAGCATCAAATGGAATTAAGACACCCAAATCATCTTCAGAGCGAGCAGCCACTGCCTCCTGGACAATCTGGATCATGCTACGTTCCGTGCCGCTAAGGCGAGGACCTCGTAAAGTGGCCAGTATATCCTGTGCTAATTGCACCTGATAGGCCAGGAGCGGGTAATGGGCAGTAAATGATGCCGGGTCGCTTGTGGGATAGGAAATACCCCGTGCCTGAAGATTTTCAAGCTCGCTAATCGGCCCTTCCCAATTATGAAAAGCCTCTGTAAGCTGGGTAGCGCCTGTTGGAGTCTTAGTAAGCAGTCTTTCCCGCACAATTTTAGCCACATTCTGGCTCTTGAGGTCAATTTTTACCCCGAAACGAGCATTGAGCTTGCTCATCTGATCTCCCTTGATAACACCCCCTATGGCGGCTGCCAGGTCTTCCTGAGATGTCATGACAGAGAATATCCGTCCGTTTCCAACCATAGCGCCCCTTTCCACGATGCTTCGGATCTCTTCAATACGCTCGCTATTTGCCGCAATAAACTGACCGACTTCATCCACCACGAAAAAAGCCAGAGGTATTCTCCCGTCTCCTCCCTGGGCCTGGCGCTCAAGATATCTGTTTATTTCTTCTACAAGCCCTTCTGGGGAGACCTCATCCTCATCTTCTGCCTTTTCAATCCCTGCCTTCACATCGGCCTCATTGCGATAGTATACGGAGTCCACCTCGGGCAGCACCTGCATAAATATTGCAGGGACCCTTTGGGACGCCCGGCGCTCCTCTTCCCAGTTACCCATTCCTTTATCAGAAACGGCCTTCTTGAACTTGTCATAGAGGCCTCGTTCATCAAGATCCCTTTCAATACGTGCAATCCACAGGCTGGAGGCATATCCAAGGCCTTCAAAGAATTTTCTTAGGAAAATTTCCGATATGGAATCATGAACCCCTTTTTTGGCCGCAGTAATTTCAAACACGATAAGTATCGGATTAGCAAGGCGGGAAAGTGTTTTGAGTTCTGCCTTTAGGTCCTTCTCAACCTGGGTAACCGGTTCGTGGGTTTGATAGAACAGCTCAAGGGCCGGTAATGAAATTCCCTTATGTGTCAAAATCGGATTTTGAATCAACGCGGCAATAAGCTTGGCCAGGTGACTTTTCCCGGTTCCGAAAAAGCCTGAAAGCCAGCATGCATCCACAACCGCCTGAGGGATGGAGCCTCGTTGAAGCTCTTGCAGCTGACCTGATATAGCACGTACCAGTTTTAGGGCATCAACAGCAATCTCTTCGGTCATCACAAAATCTTGTATGTCCGTATACAGGCGCTTGGCATCATCCACTTTGACGGTTGGATCAACCTTATCCCGAACAAGATCTTTTTTGAGTACTTCCTTTAATTTGGCGGTCATATTAAATCCTCCGTGCTTTGTAGCCGAAACCTTCATCAATTCCCAAGAGTTTAAGATAGATGCCGTCCTGATCAACTCCAGGGTAGAGGAAAATGACCTGACCTTTTAGATTGCGATTTTTTAGGTCAGAAAGAATTGTTGATGTATGGACGGATGGATAGAATATCCAAAGGCCAGTTATGAGACAGGTTCTAAGATTAGGATGCATTTCGAATGTATTTGAAATAGCTGTAAAAAGCCATCCAAGGAATTCCTGCTCTTCATAATCCATAAAACGACGCATCATTCGTGGGGAAAGATCCTCAACTTTATCCCCTTTGGAGGCGGCATCTTCCCAGAACCGAAGCATCAACCCTTCGGCAGAAATGACAACACAATCTTCATTATGTATTTCGGGCTGAAGCTCTGCCAACACCCTTTGTTCCAGTATGTGAATCCAATTAGGAGGACATACAACGACTGCCGAAGGGTCGAAATCGGAATTGAGAGGATTTCGACAAGCATCAACCGTGTCTTTTACCAATTCTTTCAACGATCTTTGGGACATGTGTCACCCTGTCTTCAAAATGAGTAAAGGCGGCGCTTAATCAAATAATTGGGCCTGTCTTAGAATCTCATCTGCCTTAGAGGAGTTTCCTCCCCACCACCGTAAAGCCCAATGGCCAAGAATCTCATGAGAGCCGGGTAATTCTTTTCTGGCAAGATGAACTGCGTAACGAGATGCATTCTTTCCTACCGGGAGGAGCACAAGATTCTTGCTCTTTTTTCCC
>DAOURD010000227.1:0-4046 GCA_030625295.1 Desulfobacterales bacterium
AATCCCAGGGGTTGTTGTTGCGGGATATAGGTGATTCGCACTCCCCAGCGGGTACCCTTGCCGAGAAACTGGCACACATCGTTTTGCGTTTCCGGGGAAACCACAACACCCACCTCTTTGATGCCCGCATCCTGGATATGGCGAAATACATACCCTAAGATCGGTTCATTGGCCACTGGAACAAGCTGTTTGGGCATGGTATGGGTCAGCGGCCTGAGTCTCGTTCCCTTGCCACCGGAGAGCACCAAGGCTTTCATACGATTGCTCCTTTCTTTCTGTCTCTTGTCCATCCTGAATTACCTGAATTCCTCACCCTTCCCCCAACCCCAGGGCTCCGTCAAAGTTACATTGCGCAAACATAAAAATCCCCCTAAACCTGCCCGCCATTGCCATGCATGCTGGCATATAAGCTGTAGACTCTGCCGGGCGATGGCAGGCGGGTCCCCCTTTAATAAAGGGGGACTTTGAAGTTCCCCCCTTTGGAAAAGGGGGGATAGGGGGGATTTTAGGAATGAGGCAATTTTCATTGTAAAACATTATGTTAAGGCTTACTTTGACGTTGCCATGTCCCTAACCCTTTCCTGCCAGGGGAGGGAGAATTTCTATATGTACACTACCTAACAACACCCAGACGTCCGGAATGCCTCGTCTTGGAGTACACATCCAAGTTGAGGCCTGCCCGCCATCGTCCGCCCGCGCGGGACTCAGGCGAGGCAGGCGGGGATGCGTTTCCTTCCTTGGAGAGTTGATGGTAGCCTATGGCGGCAATCATAGCCGCATTATCGGTGCAAAGCTCGGGGATCGGGATATGGACTGCGATGCCGGCCTCCTGCGCAGCCTCTCTAATCCTCTCCCGAAGCCTGCGGTTTGATGCCACACCCCCTACCAGGGCCAGGTGCCGACAACTCCTGGCCTTTGCGGCTGAAATCCCCTTTTGAACCAGCACGTCAACCACGGCTTCCTGAAACCCGGCAGCAATATCCGGAATATTTTCTGTGCCCTCTTTCTCACTTTGCACATAACGGACCACAGCAGTCTTGATGCCGCTAAAGCTGAAATCAAACCCGGCCTTGTCAAGGAATGCCCTTGGGAAGCGTATTCGTTCCGGGTCTCCTTGTTGGGAAAGCTGGTCAATAACCGCGCCCCCGGGGTATCCCAAGCCGAGGATCTTTGCCACTTTGTCAAAGGCTTCACCGGCGGCATCGTCTCTGGTTTGGCCCATATGTTCAAAGTCCATAGGTCCCGCTACATAATAGATGTTCGTATGGCCTCCGGAGGCCAGGAGTGCCACAAATGGGAACGGTGGGGGGTTGGGCTGGAGGTAGACGGCGGCGATATGCCCATGCAGGTGATTGACCCCTGTCAGGGGGAGCCCTCTGGCGTAAGCAAAGGCCTTGGCAAAGGAGAGCCCCACGAGGAGCGCGCCGACTAATCCGGGCCCGCAGGTGACGGCGACACCATCAATGCCGTTGGAATCTGCGCCGGCAACCGCCAGGGCCTCTTCGACGACAGGCACGATCTTTTCCATATGCTTTCGGGAGGCCAGCTCCGGTACAACACCTCCGTACGGATGATGGATGGCTACCTGGGACCAGACCACATTTGACAAGATGGTGTGTCCACCAGAGGTCACGGCAGCGGCCGTCTCGTCGCAAGAGGTTTCGATTCCCAGAATTAAATTATACTGTTTTGGATTTTTTGTTTTGGTCATTGTTTCGAATTTTGGCATTAACCGCCAGATGCCCGATACTTGATGCTGGTTTCTGGATACTGGATTGTGAATATACTAATAAGAAACTTTTCTACTCGACATTGGTTGAGGCTTATGAGCATCCAGCATCATTGACTCTATTCCATATCAACATCTTGGAGGTTGATAACAAAACGCTTCAAAAAAATGTCTCTGGAACGGCACACGCCTAAGAGCCTTTTTTGACTTTCCTCAGCCATGTCACGACATGAGATAATCAAGCCGTTGACGGCTACCTTTTCCAGGATGTTTTCAAGATTAGCACCGGTTCCCATCACCGGATAGCCATAGAGCTTTTTTCCCACCTTGGTGACGTCGTCATCAATGAATCCCACGGGTTTGACAGACAAACGCTTGTTGTCGAGTATTTCTCTCAGCAACACCTGGCCTCCGCGTCCGGCCCCATAGATCAGAACACTTTCTCCCTTCAAGGCTTTATGCTTTATGAACTCCCTGAAAGAGCGAAATGAGGCCCGGGACCCGACCAAAAACGCAGTGGTCAAGAACCAGTCGATCAGAAAAACCCCTTTGGAAAAGGAGGCAAATCGGTAGATATAGGTCACGAGTGCCAGAGAAAGGAGGGTTCCGAGGAGGCTGGCTTTAAGATAAACGAATACATCGCTCAGTCCCATGTAGCGCCACATTCCCCGATAGACCCCCAACAGAAAAAAAGCCACAAACTTGCATATGATAATTGCAGGGAGCGATTTCAAGAAAACGTCAAAGAAGACGTTGAATTGATGGCCAAAGCCAAAACGAACCCGATAGGATAGATAATAGGCAAAGGCGACAAGGGAGAGATCAAGTATCACATGAAATATCTGACGCTTAAAGGTTATTTCAAGGATTATAGGAGTAAAACGGCCATTCCGAAGGACAGAGAACTCCTTTTCAGGGTAGACCCTGATCTGGGCCAGGTAAATACCCATGAGGACCACAGACAACAGAAGGGGAATGATGACCGTGGGTGCTGCCAGAGAATCGTGTTGTTGAACAAAGACTGCTGCCAGTCCGGACAACATGGCTGTTACATACAAGAAGAGGACAGCGCCTCTCTCACCAAAACCCATGAGCACCAGGCGGTGGGACGTATGGTCCCGCCCCCCTGTGGAGGGCTTTCGGCCGCTTAGAAGACGAATGGTGGTCACCATGGTCGTGTCAAAGATAGGAACCATCAGGACAAGGACGGGCAGGGCATAAAGGGATGCAGTGAAATGCACATCTCTTGTGACAGGGTGCAGACAAAGCATGGAAAGGGAAAAGCCTATGGGAAGACTTCCACAATCTCCCATAAAAATGGAGGCTGGGCGGAAGTTGTATATCAGAAAGGCGGCTGAAGCGCCTATCAAAAAAAGGGCGACGGTCAGGTACTGGAAAGAGCCTTCATTAAAATGCAGGAAGGCGAAAAACGCAGCAGCGATCAGGCTGATTCCGGCACAGAGCCCGTCCATATTGTCCAACAGGTTGACAGCATTGGTAATCCCAACAATCCAGATAATGGTAAGGATCGTGTCTCCAGTCAGGGAGGTTACCCATTGAAGCCGATAGCCCAGGAATGCAACCATGGAAGCCACCATGATCTGGACTATCAGCTTGTTTTGTGGCCGGAAATGGAACAAATCGTCAAGAAGGCCAAGGACAAACAGGATGGTTATGCCAAGCCATGCCACGGCAATGTAAGAAGGGAGGGCAGACCCGGTAGAATGCACCTGCATGTATTCGATGATGGAACCGAAATCGGCTATCCACAAAAGGGGTAGGCCAGCAGCGCAATAGATGGCAATACCACCCAGCAAAGCCGTGGGTTTTGTGTGCCATCGGTCTTTTCTCGGTATGGCTACCCGCCCGGATCGCACAGCTCCCCACCTGACGAGGGGCGTTAGGGCAGCGCACACAAGAAACGACAAACCGGGCAACGTGATATAAGGGGACAATTGTACCATCTGACAATTAAAACGTCTCGGAATTTGTATAACTCGTTGTAATCATTTATCTTTCGGTGGCAGTTTTCTGTGCTATTGATCTGGAATGATGGAATAGTGGAATGATGGAATGTTGGGGATGAGAAGCAGAAAAAAATCATTTTCTAATTGTCTTCATTCCTCTTAACCCAATATTCCAGTATTCCAACATTCCAGCATTCCAATTGTGAGCGAAGCGAATTAAGTTCAAACGTCTCGGAATTTCTACAACTTATTGAATGTACAGACTTTTTTGAGGCTTGGATTTTTGCCCCGTGCCGGAATGATGGAATGATGGAATATTGGAATGTTGGTTTTTAGCGGAAGTATGTCAT
>DAOURD010000250.1:0-3797 GCA_030625295.1 Desulfobacterales bacterium
CAGGCCCTTTTCTATGGCTCTGAGCCGCAACTATGAGCGACTTGTGTACTCGTGGCTCAAGCCCGTGACGACTTGTATGCACGGCATAGGCCGCTTTTTGAGTTAGTCGCGGTAGTCCTCCGCCCTCTTTTCCCTTGACTCGAGCTCCATGGCGACTGAAGTTAGTTCGCTTCGCTCACAATTGGAATAATTCCATTACTCCTTCCTCTCAACTTCAGGGCAACGTCAAGGTAAGGCTTAACATACTGTTTTACAATGAAAATTGGCTCATTTCTAAAATCCCCCCTATCCCCCCTTTTCCAAAGGGGGGTACTTCAAACTCCCCCTTTTCATTAAAGGGGGCTGGGGGGATTTTCTTGCTTGCCCGCAACCCGACTTTGACGGGGCCTTGCTCTGAACTTGCAACCACGCGAATAAAGAGCTATAGTAATTGTTCATGGGTTCAGAGGTTCAGGGTTCAGTTAAAAGAATAGAGGTCAGAGATCAGAGGTCGGAGGTCTGGCTTCTGATCTCTGACTTCTGAACGGTGATCTCTGAATCTGTGAACGCCTACAGAAATTCCAAGACGTTTAATTATAACGTCTCGGAAATTCTACAACCTGTTGAAATTCCCACGACTTTAGTCGAGTAGTTGAACGGTCAACCTGCCCGCCAGTGCCATTTGTGCCGCCGTTACAATTACCCAGCAAACCAGGCGTTGGCAGGCGGGGTCGTCAAGTTGTAAGGTAGTTGAAACACTCAACCACTCGACCCCTGGCCCAGACCTGGTTTGCAGGGATTACAGCTTGATTCAGGCATGTCGCGCCCCTGGCCCAGCCCGGGTTTGCTTTGCATCAGCATTTTCGATTCGCTGTCGCACCAGGGCGGGCAGGGCGGGCACTCGACCAATTGCGGAGCGAAGCGGAGCTAAGTTCAATGGGTTGTACAAAGTCTGAGAGTTGAATTAAATGAGTTTACACTTACTCGAGAAGGGCTATGAGCCGAAGGAAGTTGAAAGGCGTTGGTACGCGTACTGGGAAAAGGAAGGCCTTTTTGCAGCCGAGGACGTGAGTGACAAAGAACCCTTCTCGATTGTCATCCCTCCACCCAATGTGACAGGTGTGCTTCACATGGGCCACGCCCATAACAACACCTTGCAGGATATCCTCTGTCGTTACCGTCGCATGCAGGGCTATAACGTGCTGTGGATGCCGGGTACTGACCATGCAGGGATTGCTACCCAGAATGTGGTGGAAAAGGGGCTCGCCAGAGAAGGGAAAAACCGCCACAGCCTGGGGCGCGAAGAATTTGTCAAACGGGCCTGGCAGTGGCGGGAGGAATACGGTGGCCTGATCATAGAACAGTTGAAGCGCCTGGGGGCTTCGTGCGATTGGGATCGGGAGCGCTTTACCATGGACGAGGGTCTCTCTAAAGCCGTGAGGACTGTGTTTGTCAAGCTCTATGAACAAGGCTTAATTTATCGGGGAGACTACATTATCAACTGGTGTCCTCGTTGTCGAACCGCTCTGTCAGACTTAGAAGTGGAACATGAGGACCACAACGGACATCTGTATTATATCAGATATCCGTTTGAAAAAGGAAAAGGCGGGATTGTTGTAGCCACTACACGCCCCGAGACCATGCTCGGAGATGCTGCCGTAGCGGTAAATCCCAACGATAAGCGGTACGGCGGACCGGAATGGAAAACTGTGATACTACCCCTGATGAACCGAAGAATTCCCATCATCTTTGACGAATATGTGGATATGAGATTTGGGACCGGTGCACTGAAGATTACGCCTGCCCACGATCCCCATGACTTTGAAATCGGTCTGCGACATAACCTTGAACCTATCAAGGTGATTGACGAAGACGGCCGTATGAATGAACAAGCAGGTCGTTTCCAGGGAAAAGATCGATTTGAATGTCGAGAGGAAGTCGTTGAGGCCCTCAGTGAGGAAGGCCTCCTGGAGAAGGTGGAGCCCTACCAGCACAGTGTTGGACACTGCTATCGGTGTAAAACAACTATAGAGCCGTATCTTTCCAGGCAGTGGTTTGTTAAGGTCAAACCCCTGGCAGAAAAGGCGGTTGTTGCAGTCAAGACAGGTGCCACCCGAATCATACCAGATACGTGGACCAAGACGTATTTTGAGTGGATGAACAATATCAAGGACTGGTGCATCTCCCGGCAAATATGGTGGGGGCACCGTATCCCGGCCTGGACGTGTGAGAACTGCGGTGAGCTGATTGTAGCCATGGAGCGCCCCACGGTGTGCCCTGCCTGTGAGGGTAGCGCCCTTGTTCAGGAGACTGACGTCCTGGACACCTGGTTCAGCTCAGCACTCTGGCCCTTTTCCACTATGGGTTGGCCCGATGATCCTCAAACCCTGAAGACCTTTTACCCTACGTCTGTCCTGGTCACCGGCTTTGACATCCTATTTTTCTGGGTCGCCCGAATGATGATGATGGGACTCCACTTCATGAAAGAGGTCCCGTTCAGGGATGTCTATATCCATGCCCTGGTCCGGGATGCTGAGGGCAAGAAAATGAGCAAGTCAACGGGGAATGTGATTGATCCCCTGTATGTGATTGACGAGTTTGGCACAGATGCCTTCAGGTTCACCTTAGCTGCCTTCGCGGCCCAGGGACGGGACATAAAGCTGTCCGAAAAACGCATACAAGGTTACCGTCACTTCATCAACAAACTCTGGAACGCTTCACGTTTTTCCCTCATGCACTTGTCAGATTTTGAGCCTGATGAGTCCGGGCAGGATGCCCAAGACTTTTCACTGGCAGACAGGTGGATTCTAAGCCGGCTTAACGGGGTGGTGGAGACTGTGACAAAGAGCCTTGACGAGTACAGATTTAACGAGGCCGCAAGTGCCCTTTACCAGTTTGTGTGGCATGAGCTCTGTGATTGGTACCTTGAAATAATCAAGCCTCTTCTTTACGGGACTGTTACTTTGTCTGATGGGACAACAAAGATGAGTTCTCCCCGGTACGTGACGACCCGATTTGTCCTTTGGTCGGCCCTAAACGAAACCCTGCGTCTGCTTCACCCCTTTATTCCGTTTGTTACTGAGGAGATCTGGGATAAGCTCCCCGGCACCGAAGGCTCCATCATGAAGGCGGAGTTTCCGACCACCTCCGATGCGCGCGATGACCGTGAGGCTGAAGAGGCCATGGAGGTGCTCACAGGCGTGGTAAGCGGAATACGCAATATCAGGGGCGAGATGAACGTGATGCCTTCATTATTTGTGGGAGCCGCGGTTCAGAGCCCGGACAAAGGGGAACGAGAGTTGCTTGAGCGACACAGAGATATGATTGTCAACCTGTGCAGGTTAAAGAGCTTGCAGGTAACGCCACCGGATAAGCGGCCTGCTTCATCTGCAACATCGGTTTTTGGCAATTGCACCATATTTGTCTCCTTGAAGGGCGTCATTGACTTCGAACTCGAGCAGGGGCGTCTGAACAAAGAGATTGCCAAAATTACGAAGGAACTCGATGGGATAGGTAAAAAGCTGAGCAACAAAGATTTCTTGCAGAAGGCTCCGCAAGAGGTGGTTGAAAAGGTGCGTGAAAAGGGGGAAGGACTTGCGGAAAAGAGAAACAGACTCGAGGAAAATTTAGGGAAAGTTAGCCAACTGGCCGGCAATTCGTGAATCGAACAACAAAACCCATGTTCAAGAATGAAAAACTGATTCGTCTGGCCCTTGAAGAAGACATTGGGCCCGGAGATGTCACGACCGAGGCACTGATCGAGCCAGACCGCGTGGCACGGGCAGTGATTGTTGCCAAAGAGTCCCTGGTCCTGGCTG
>DAOURD010000381.1:0-2619 GCA_030625295.1 Desulfobacterales bacterium
ATTGGACATTTCCAAATAGCCCTGTGCAATGGTGCCAAAGCCGTCCAAACCCGGAAGCCTCGGGGGAAGCCACCGAAGGCATACCGGGGTTGGACGGCTTTGGCACCATTGCACAGGGCTATGTGGAAATGTCCAATGTGAATGTAGTGGAAGAGATGGTCGGAATGATTATTGCCCAGCGGGCCTATGAGGTAAACTCCAAGGCCATTCAGACGGCAGACAACATGCTCCAGATGGCCAACAATATCAAGAGGTAAAATGAGAAATCTCAATGCTATCCTACTGGCCACAGTCATTGTTATAGCGGCAGTATTTGGCTTTTGTGATGCCTGGGCTGATGTCCGGACACGTATCACGATAAAGGAGGAGGCCTGGATCAAAGGCGAAAAGGTCTATTTGAAGGATATCTCCATCATAAATGGCGCGGCTCGGCTGAGGGAACGACTCGGTGCAATCTGTCTGGGTCACGCCCCGGGGCCGGCCAGGCACAAGACCTTGAAAGGTTCATGGATTGAATCCAAGATCCGTTCAAAAAGGTGGTTCCCTGCAGATACCGCCGTGAGTATACCGGAGTCTGTCTTGATTAACCGGACGTGGCAATCTATCCAGGAGAAAAGGTTTTCAGACCTTTTCAATGGTTATATCGCCAGGCAGCTCAAGGCTCGTGAGGCAGATTTCAGGGTCAGCCGCTTTAAAGTGATTGGAAATGGTTCACTTCCCGAGGGCAAGATAAGGGTTGAACTTGTTCGCCAGGCTGATGCAAGGCTGCTTGGATATGTGAGCCTGACCGCTATCGTCAGAGTCGACGGCAAGATAGAGCGGCGGGTTGTCCTGTCAGGATGGGTGGACAGATTTGAGAATGTTGTCTGCACAACGCGTTCGCTCAGGCGCAGTAGCATTATAACCGAAGATGATATCAGCACGAAACGGAGAAATATTTCTAAACTGCCACGCAATGTTCTAACAAACATGCAGGATGTTATTGGTAAGAGACTCAAACAAGCCCTGAAAGCCGATAAAGTGCTTTTGGCCAATATGGTAGAGCACCCACCACTGATAAAAAGGGGTGACAGGGTCACCATAGTGGCAGAATCATCTAACCTTCTGGTAACAGCCCTGGGTGTCGCCCAAACAAAAGGGGGCCCTGGGGATCAAATCCGTGTCAAAAACTGTATGAACCGAAAAGAAATCATTGCACGCATAGTTAATGCTTCAACCGTAAAGGTCGAATTCTAAGGAGCAGGGGTGGATCCCTAATCCGTCATGGATATCACAGCATAGGGAACCATTCCAAGGAGCATGAAAAGTAGTCATGAGATCCAACATCTTTAGCGTAGTTTGTCTTACGGTTATAGTGATGGCCAGCTTCTCAGGATGTGCCACCATGCCGGGTAAGGCCTCGGTTCCGCCGCCGGCTGGCGATATTCAGGGCTCCCAGGTGGAGATCTACCCCCTCCCTGAACCCAGCGAGGGCTCTTTGTGGGCAGATGGTGGTAGCACCAGGCTCTTTGTGGATATAAGGGCCAGAGAGGTTGGTGATCTGGTGACTGTAGAGATTTCGGAGACTCCAAGCGCAAAGCTGGACGCAAACACCAAAACCAGTCGCGATTCAAGTATTGAGGCGGGCATTACGGACCTCCTGGGCTACATGAAGGGCCTGCAGCTAAAGCACGACAAACTTGACCGGACAAGCATGTTCAAAGCAAATTTCAAACCGAGCTTTGACGGTAAAGGGTCCAGTGATCGAAGTGGAACCGTGATCGCCTCGATTACAGCACGAGTTGTTCAGGTATTGCCCAACGGAAATCTCTATATATCGGGCAAGCGTGAGGTCAGGGTAAACAACGAGACCCAGTACATTACTATATCCGGAATCATACGACCGGAAGATATTCAGCAAAACAATGTGATTCAATCAACCTATATCGCTGATGCCAGGGTAGAATATACGGGCAAGGGCGTAATTGCAGACAAACAGAGGCCGGGTTGGCTTATGCGAATCCTTGACCATGTGTGGCCGTTCTGATTGCGGATTTCGGAATGCGGATTGCGGAATGAGACGAATGCGGAATGCGGAATTGGGGGTTTCAACTTTAGCTCACCCTGGCCCAGACCCTGGCCCAGACCGGGATTTTCTCGTAGGGGCGGCTTTACGCCGCCTGTCATTCGGGCGGGACCCGCCTGCCATCGCCTGGCACTGGCGGGCAGGTAAACCCGCCCCTACGATCTGTCGCGCCAGGGCGGGCCTGGTTTATAGTCATAATAGGCTGATCCGGGCACGTAGCGCCAGGGCGGGCTTTAGGCACTTTAGTTCACTTTAGGCACTCCGTTATTGAGCACTGACCATTTAACCACTTGACAACTCGACGACTCGACCATTTGCCAAATGACCAAGAAGGAAGAATGATGAGAATAATACACAGGCCAATGACGGCGACTTTCATTGTCTTAGCTCTACTTCTATTCCCTTCTGCTAAAGCTTCTGCCGTCAGAATCAAGGATTTGGCCTCCATTAAAGGTATAAGGCATAACCAGCTTATCGGATACGGCCTTGTCGTGGGACTGAACGGCACCGGAGACAAGCAAGGAACCGGTTTTACCGTTCAGTCGCTTGTTAAT
>DAOURD010000163.1:0-4660 GCA_030625295.1 Desulfobacterales bacterium
GTCTGATTTACGACATTCGCCCGTTCAGCTGCCGCCAGCTTTATTCCATAAGGGAATGCCGCGGTCGGGGCCCTACGGTCCACCGCCAGGCCACGGAACTTGCAAAAAAGACAATAAGAGAAATGCAGCGACTGGATGACACAGGATATTCCGGACACATAAGCTTTATCCTTTATCTCCTTGATAAGCCTGGTTTCAGAAAGCTTTATCTGTCCGGAGGATTTGACCCTGGCAAGATCGCCAGGTTTGGAAAGTCCCACGGTATAGTCATCAACCGTTTTGCAAGATGAAGAGGCCGAGGGTTGTCCTAACCTTTCGTGGTACCTTTTGTGAATTGCCTGAAAAGCCCTCTATAACCACAGTCAGATTCTACATGGACCAAGCTTTCGGGGTGTCAATATGCCAATCCTCAAACTCCTTATGCCTTAGAAGGTAAGTGCATCTTCCGGCTTTATGGGAAAAATCGGCCTGAACATGGAGGTGAGCAAGTTTGGCAAAAACAAGGACATGGGCTCTCCCTTCCGCCAGACCACCGAAGAGGAGCAAAGAATTCTCCAGGGCCTGACCGACGAGCTGGGCGGAAGATTCGTAAGCCTCGTGGCCAAACACCGCAAAATCGATCAAAGCACTTTGGCCGACATCTCCACCGCCCGCGTGTACCTCGCCAGGGAGGCCCTGCAACTGGGGCTCGTGGACAAAATCGGATACCTAAGCGACGCGCTCTTACAGGCCAAGAAGCTATCTGGATTACCAAAAGACGCCAAAGTCGTGGTCTACCGCCGCACCGAATACCCGGACGACAACCTCTACAACACCTCCACCACTCAGTACAGCGGCAGGGGATTGTCCCTCATCGATTTGGGGCTGCCGGACTTCATGACCTCTCTGCGTCCCGGTTTCTACTATCTCTGGTCGCCCGCCGCGTGTCGCGACTAAGCCGGTCCTTGGCCAGGAGGGACTTGTCAATAAAGACGTCCTTCCAGGAATGTGCCGCTCATTAAAGTACGAACCCGAACCTTACGACCTCCTGGGTTTCTTTTCGCTTCCGTAATTTTAAGAAAGCTCAGGAGCTCATAACTTTCTTTGCGCTTCCCTACAATAAAAAAAATCGCACCAACTCATGATTTTTGAAAGAGGCTCATATGATATTTACATTCCCAAACCGTATGTGATAAATCCTTTTTCATAACAGAGTCCTTTCGTATAAGGCCACAGAGACAGTACTGTTGCTATCGTACGAAAGGAGTTCTCTGTCAAATACCACAGCAAAGCTTTTGCCATTCTCCCCAGCATAGCTGGGGGTTTAGCTCTGGAATTAAGCGTCTCGGAATTTTTGCAACTTATTGACATTATAGATCTTTTTCGGGGCCTGCGGTTTTGTCTCGCGCATGGACTGATGGACTGATGGAATGTTGGACACGAAGTGAAGCCTGCGCTCATAATGGAATATTGGGGATAAAAAGTGGAAAAAGTCATTTTTTCATTCCTCTAAACCCATCTTTCCAGTATTCTAATTGGGGCGAAGCCCCTAAGTTCCGGATGCAATAAAAAGGGAGATGGAAAATATGAAAGAAGGCAATTTGGCGATGAAATTATCAACGATTTTTCTTGTTTGGATAATATTACTTCAACTTACATCATGTGGTTATATTATGTATCCTGAAAGACGTGGACAGCGGGGAGGGAAAATTGACGCCGGTGTTGCTGTATTGGATGGAATAGGACTGTTACTGTTTATTATACCTGGAGTTATTGCATTTGCGGTAGATTTTGCAAGTGGCGCAATCTATTTGCATCCGGAAGCAGACCATCAAATGAAGCAATGGATTTCAATAAAATAGTTACCATTAAAAGTTCAAAGGGTAATTTGAGTAAGCATGAAATTGAAACAATTGTAGGAGAACATATTGGACATCCGATTAATCTGGATTCACCAGATGTACAAATCAAAAAACTGGATAATCTGCATCAGTTTCAAATTCAAATTCGCCAACTAGCGTTAAGGCATAACCAGTCGAAAGTGTACGGTAATATACCTTGATTCCACAAACCTTATCTTCTTTTACTAACTCCCATTCTTCTTTTTCCCTTACGGCTTGTAAAAGGAACGCATTAAAAATCAAAGGAACTATTAGTAAGATCACTTTATAACGAGGCATAAATTGTTTCCTAAATTTATAATTTCGTAGCGGCTATATTTTTCCTCCATACACGATATAGGGATACTGTTTTGAGTCAAAAGGGATGTCTTCGACCATTAGTCCGCCTTGTTTATCTATGTGGACACTTTTTGAAGAATGTTCTCAGTGAATATCTGGTCGTCTATCGCTCTGCGTGATGTCATCGAATTCATTATCAAAGCGCATTAGCAGAAAAACATATGGCTTTGGGTGGTCGTGCGACGTGGGACGTGGGACGCGGGGGGGGACGCATGTGAAATATTGACATTTCCTGTTTCCAACGCCTGATTACTCTTTGTCATTCCGTTTTTGACTATTTGAAATCAAATATATCATTTTCAATCTGTTTCATAAGGCTATCCATGCGGCCACGAGCCGCCGATTTGCTGGCTGCAGAAGCGCATAAATCCAGTATGCGGGCAGCATAGGCACCACTGATCATCAGCTTCTCGACGGCCAGATAACAGACGATCGATCGCGCCAGGGAAACAGTTCTTTGCTTGCTTGGACTCTTCATAATGTCCATAATTGAATGTCACCGTCAGAGTTGCCGAAGGCCAGGATCGGTTTTCTTTGATGTGGCGCTGGATGTAGACCGGCATGCCTGCCGATAAAGGGGTGGGATGTTGTGACAGATGTTTCTGATCAACTGAATTTCCATCACGTCTAAGCCAGATATCTTTATTCAGTCAACAGCCACTTCCAGGCAGGGACAATCTCGATGCGCTTATCGGATACATCCTCATCCAACCAGGTGACGATGGTACCACGTCTCACCCCCAGCTCATCCATGGCTGACAACAGAGCACGGACTTCCCTTTTTTGCGTATCCGGATCGTGGATATCCCAGCAGACTTGGATAAGGCGACGCTCGCTTATATCTTCCGCAGCCAGCACAAAATCAACCTCGGCCCCGCTCTTCGTGACATAATACTCAGGCGCGAGTCCCTGCCTGCGAAAATGCATGTAGACGAGATTCTCAAGCAGCGCACCCCGATCATCCGTCATACGGAGCGACATGGCTCCCAGAAGCCCGTGATCAATAACATAGGTTTTCTTCGGATTCACTCGTCGGGTTCTTTCCGAGCGGGAGTGTATCGGCACCTGGTAGAAAAGGAATGTGTCCATGAGGTGGTCCATGTAATCATATAGACTATTTTTTGTGCAGGCAATACCTTGACTCTTTAGCGAGTTGTAGAACTTGTTTACGCTGAACCGCGTTGCCGGCGCGCTCATAATATGCCTGATCAGGGCTCTAAGAGCCACGGTGTTGCTAATCGAGTACCGCTCTACCACATCACGGAGGATGACGACATCCAGATAGTTTCGGAGTACCTCGCGCCTTAACTCATCGTCTAGGGTTTGCACTTCAGGGAATCCGCCTATCTTGACATACTGACCAATCAGATTTTGCAGCATCGCCCTTGTTTTGGAACCGAACCGTCGGGCTGATTTCAGATCAACCTTTTTGAAGCTCAAGAACTCTTTGAAAGTGAACGGGAATATCTCTGTGGTGAGCGACCTGCCCCGTAAACTGGTAGCTATTTCTGTGCTGAGGAGCTTTGATGATGAACCGGTCACGCAGACCGACAATTGTTCGGTATCCAGCACTCGTCGGACGAACTTATCCCAACCTTCGATACGCTGTACCTCATCAAGGAACAAATAGCATTTCTGACTCTTGAATGAAGGAAATTTGCGGTAGTATGTCTCCAATACAAATTGGAAGTCCTGGGCAGAAAATGGGAGCAGACGCTCATCCTCGAAATTCAGGTAGAGCAGGCGCTCCTTCTCAAGTCCCCTTCCCAGTAACTCCTGCATCTGCTGATAACAGAACCATGTCTTGCCGGACCGCCGCATGCCGATTACGACGTTGGCTTTGTGCGGCACCCGGGCCATTGATTGATGGCGGGGCATGAGTTCGGGCAATGCCCGCTCATGGAAGTCATCGATTAGTATATCCAGGATGTTTTTCATGCCACCACCTTATCTCTTTTTGAGAGATAAATCAAGATATTTCTATCTCGTTCATGGAGAAGCTTTGATTTGGTCAGGTCCATCTTGCCCTTTTGAGAAAAAATCAGAAATTCACAGTTCCCTTGATCACGATATAGATCTGGTATCGTTCGTCAAGCCCATCATCGTCGTCTTCACCCTCATCATCCCACGTCCTTCCCCTTTCATAAAAAACCTCTGCAAAAAGCTGTCTGGCAAAAAAAGGCCCGGATCCCGCCCCCTTGGATATATCCACGACGGGAAACCGGTAGGCGCAGGAGCCTTTGGCTACGCGGTCACCGGTTTGAAAGTTTTCTTCATAGCCCCTGAGTGTAATTTACCGTGGCATGCCCAGAGATATTGACGCTACGGGGCTGCCAAAGCCGCCAAGTCTAAGGAGTCCCTGAGCAGTCCGGTCTCCGTGTCCAAATCCATAAGTAGTACTTGAACGAAAACCCCCTAAATTACAGTTTTCCTGTCATTGC
>DAOURD010000151.1:0-4855 GCA_030625295.1 Desulfobacterales bacterium
TTTGATATCTCCTTCTATATATGATAGAGGGATCATATCAAATTCACACCTCTTTTGATATGATTTTGTCAATCCATTTCTAAGAGACTGATATCACGTGCGTTTATAATTTAACCCAAAACGGCAGGTCAGGAGTTCTGACCTTACCAGTTCCAGTGCCTTTTCCGCCTCGGCTTTAGTCTGTACCAGCACAACGAAATCATCGGCATATCTAACGAAACGATATCCGTGATCTTCGAGGTGCCAGTCCAGATAATTGAGGACGATATTGGCCAGAAGAGGGCTGATTACACCCCCTTGAGGCGTACCCTTTGTTGTAGGGATGAATTTACCGTCCTCCATTACGCCGGACTTGAGGAATCTCTCGACCAGCCCCAGGATGTTACCGTCGGCCACTTCCTCGGCAAGTGCCTTCATAATAAGGCTATGAGGGATATTGTCAAAGAATGCTTTTACATCGGCATCCAGGACAATTTTATATCCCTGTTGACAGAGTTCTAACACTCTTTTGATAGCCTGATGACAGCTGCGCCGATTCCTGAACCCATACGAGTCATCATGAAACATTCGTTCAAAGATAGGCTCAAGAAGCCTTCGAACCACTTCCTGGGCTACCCTATCACGAACTGCGGGGATGCCGAGTGGGCGACGCTGTTTCTTCCCTTTTGGGATATAAGCTCTACGGAGAGGGTAGGGTTGATATACCCTACTTTTCAACTCTTTCATAAGAGCGGTAAGGTTCTGTTCCAGTTGATATTCAAACATCTGGATGCTAACCTTATCAATCCCGCAGGCTCCTCTGTTACGTTTGACTGCCTTAAAGGCGTCATGCATAAGCTCAGGTGTTATCCTGCCAGTAAGGGAATGAACCTCGCGCTTCTTGCCCATATTGCCTGACCTCCTTAGCATCATTGACCGGAGGGTAGCCGTCTACTGCTTGTTTGAGGATGTTTCTTAGAATCTGGCGATTTACCCGGGAAAAGGCTCGGGAGAACCTATGCAGTTCCAGGCACCAGGCTAACTTTCCCCTTGAAGCAGAAGCGCCTCCCCCTCTCTCTGCGGTGCCTCCTTTCAGTCCACCCAAGGCGGACCTACTCCGGAGACGCTGTGAACCCTAAAGACAGGGCTGCTTGAGGAAGCCTTCCCGTCACCACCGCATAGTGTGACCACTTCGTCTTAGACTTATAGGTCACATTTACCCTTTCGGGACGGCGTGGGCTCTCACCGGTCAGCATAGCTGGCCATTTTCCACAGGCGACACCACCAACCACCCGGACGGTCTGTTATTGGTAACCGTGCACCCAATATCAGAGAGTCATGCAAACATGACCCAGTGCTTCACCAGAACTTGGAAGCTGGCACACCTTAAGGCCGAATCGTGACCCCTCCCGTGGTATCGCTGGCTGGCCCCTTCGATACAGTCCATTACTGGGCTGCACTGGCTGCATACGGACTTTGTCCTTCGACCAGCGATTTCTGTACGGGCACGGACCCGCACAGGTAGGATTAGATATGTTTCCATATCGCACCGTTTTATATATAATGACTGAGCCTGCTATGCCTGCGGCTCACGCAAATTCCGAGACGTAGTTTTAACCATCTCTGGGTCTCCCTTTTTTCCATTCAACATTCGATGTTGGACGTTCGATGTTCGATGTTCATTTTTTCAATCCTTCTTGGGCAAAAACAACTTAGCGTTTATGCCCCACCTGCCCCGCCTGCCCCGGTTGCCCCGTAAGTCAGACTGATCGTACTGTGGTGGAATGTTTACCCCGTGAAATGCTTGTCCCGTGAAATGCGTAGCATATTTCCCTGGGGCGAAGCATATTTCCCTGGGGCGAAGCTATTCATCTGGGGTAGGTAGGCACTAATGAACTACCCCGCGGCAAGCCGCGGGGTATCAAAATAAGTGTTTTATCTTTTCTATCGCAGCAAGCTGCGGGGAATTAAACCCTACAGATTTCGCATCGCCCTTCAAGTGATTAGAGTAATCCGTGCCTGCCCTATGAAATGCATTTTCTTTTTCTATTTCATCGGGGTAATCTGCGAAATCTGTGGATTAGGGCTCCATCCATCGCACCGAGATATACGTGTACATTGGTTTCCTTTGTTCTTAACCCCAAAGGAAGACTGTGTGAATGCAGAAAAAGCCGACCTATGAAGAATTGGAACAAAGGGTCAAGGAGTTAGAGCAAGAAGCCGCTCAACGCAAACGGATCGAGGGGGCGATAAAACGCGCTGAGCAAGAAAAAGCAACGATCCTCAACACCCTGGTGGAGCATGTAATCCATCAAGACACAACGATGAAGATTCTTTGGGCAAATCTGGCCGCATGTGAATCAGCAGGTCTAACGCTTGAGCAAATATTGGGCCGCCACTGTTATGAGATATGGATGCAATGCGAAGACCCTTGTCCTGACTGTCCAGTCGTGAAAGCCATGGAAACTGGTCGACCACAGGAAATAGAAAAGTTCACCCCGGACGGAAAAGCCTGGTTTGTACGAGGCTATCCAGTGCGAGATGAGAAAGGCGAGATTGTGGGCGCGATCGAGACTACACTGGACATCACTGAGCGCAGGAAAGCGGAGGAGGCGCTCCGGGAGTCTGAGGCAAGATTGCAGTTAATACTTCAAACAATACCAAGCGGTTTATTTACGGTCGATTTAGATAGAAAGATCACTTACTGGAACAAACAAGCGGAGGAAATTACGGGGCTGAAGGCGGAGGAAGCTATCGGAAAGTACTGCCTTGAAGCCTTTGATTGTGAAGAATGTAGGAAGGAATGTGGTCTTCTTAATGATAAAACAGATAAGCCAGTTTATGAAAAAGAGTGTACGATACATGTTGATGGCAGGGATATAACCGTTTTAAAGAATACAGATATCCTTAAAGATTCGGAAGGGAATACGATTGGGGGCATGGAGAGTTTCATTGACACTACCGAGCGGAAACGGGTAGAGAAGGCGCTGCGCGAATCGGAGAAAAAATACAGTACGTTGGTTGAAAACTCGCTGACCGGTATCTACATTGACCACGGCGGAAAGATTGTATTTGCCAATAACAAATTTGCGGAAATTTACAAGTATTCAAAAGACCAGTTGATAGGCATGGAGTCCTGGAAGCTGGTCCATCCTGAGGACAGGGAACTGACCAGTCGAATGAGGGCAAAGCGGCTGAAAGGAGAAGATGCCCCAGAGGAGTACGAGGCGAGGGGTCTGACAAAAGATGGTGAAACCATATCGCTTGGAAGAAGAAACACCCGCATAGAGTATAGAGGGGGGCCAGCAATATTGGGTAACATCGCAGACATCACCCAGCGAAAGCGGACTGAGGAGGCCTTGCGGGAGAGCATGCATCGGGTGCATGTTGCCTATGACCAATCCATCATCTATGCCAGGCAACTGAAGAAAGAGATTTCCGAACGGAAGCAGGCAGAAGAAAAGCTTCTCACCTATCATGAAAAACTCCGGCTTCTGGCATCCAAACTGTCCTTGGCCGAGGAGCGCCAACGGCGCTGTGTCGCAATTGAAGTGCATGACCGTATCAGTCAGAATTTGGCTTTCGTCAAGATGAAGTTGGGAACTTTACGGGCATCGACCTCTTCCAGCAGTTTTGCCGGAGCCATGGACGAAATGCTCAAGCTTGTTGACGAGACCATCCAAAACACACGAGCCCTGATTTCCGAACTCGGTTCACCGATTCTCTACGAACTGGGATTTGTGCCAGCGGTGGAGTGGCTCACCCAACAAGCCCAGAACCAGCACGGCATCGTGTTAGACTTTGAGGATGACGGCCAGTTCAAGCCGCTAAGTGAAGATGTTCGTGTTCTTTTATTTCAGGCAGTGCGCGAGTTGCTGGTCAACATTGCCAAGCACGCCCAAGCGCGCACTGCAAAAGTATCCATTACGAGAGATGGCGATCAGGTACGACTTGACGTGGAAGATGACGGGGTTGGATTCGACAGCGCTGAAATCGGTCCCAGTGTGGACACAACCGGCAAGTTTGGCTTGTTCAGCATCCGGGTGCGATTGGAGCCTCTTGGCGGACACATGGAGGTGGAATCCAAACCCGGCCACGGAACTCGGGTGACCCTGATGGCGCCGCTGAAACGTAGCGGGGAAAACAAAGAGGAGAAGGTCTCATGAGCATAAAGATTCTGCTGGCCGACGACCACAGGATCATGCGATCAGGCCTCCGCTCCTTGCTTGACAGGGAGCCCGACATGGAAGTTGTTGCCGAGGCGGAGAACGGACGAATGACGGTACAGTTGGCCCGAAAACTCTCTCCGGACGTGGTCATCATGGATATCACCATGCCCGATCTGAACGGCATCGAGGCAACTCGCCAGATTCTTTCCGAGACCCCTGACGTCAAGGTGGTGGCCCTATCCATGCATTCGGACGAACAGTTTGTTGCGGGAATGCTGGGTGCCGGAGCATCTGGCTACCTACTGAAGGACTGTGCCCTCGGGGAACTATGTCTTGCCATCCGCGGCGTGGTTGCGAACCAGACCTATCTGAGCCCCGGGGTAGCAGGTATCGTGGTCAAAGACTACCGGCGTGAATTGTCAAGGGCCAAACCTCCAGGTTCCTCCGTGCTGACGCCCAGGGAACGCGAGGTACTTCAGCTTGTAGCTGAAGGCAACAGCTCCAAGAAGATCGCCCCCCTTCTCTACGTGAGCGTGAAGACTGTGGAGGCGCACCGCCACCAAATCATGCATAAGTTGAATATTCACAGCGTAGCCGAGCTCACCAAATATGCCATTCGCAAAGGAATAACCTCCCTCGATACCTGACCGCACACCAGCGGACCAAATCTCCCATAACCTCTTTGGCATGTTTCATTTGCCAGTTTA
>DAOURD010000083.1:0-5932 GCA_030625295.1 Desulfobacterales bacterium
GGCCATGAAAAGGGTGCTTTTACAGATGCCAGGGAGATGAAGAAGGGTCATTTTGAACTGGCCCGGGGAGGCACCCTTTTCCTGGATGAAATAGGGGACATGAGCCTGCAGGCCCAGGCCAAGCTGCTCCGCAAAAAAGCGCTTCACAGGGCCAATTTCAGTCAGGTCAAAGCAGCCTGCCTCCTCGGCATATCAAGGTACAGTCTTATCCGACGGCTGAGAAAGTATGATATTGGATAGGGTTGGATGGAAGGTTCGCACTCCTGTTTAGCGACGAGATTTGCGTTGTTTCAGGTATGTCCAGATTGCTCCCGTAAAACCAATAATAGCAAGGATGATAAGCAGAATGTCAAAGCCGGTCATCATTATATCCTCCATCAATGACATAACCCCAGGCCCAAAAGGCAAAAGTTGCTACTAATCATAAGAGAAGAGTTGTAATGCTCCATTTACCTCTCACAATGTTGCCGACAACGACAACAAGTGCAATCCCTTTGCTTATGTCGTAGAAGTATTTAGCCGTATTTTCTCGCTGTTTTTTGTTCATATCCGAGAGATTATAACGTCCGTCATTCTGTGCTTTCACGCTAACGATATATTGCCAATTTGTCAATGCCAAAACTTCTTAGACAACAATCTTCAGGAGACTTCCTTTCCGATTCCAGAATCGTAGGGTGGGCTCTGGCTCGTAGAGCCTACGTCTTGAGAGGAAAACGGTCGAGTAGCCAGAACCACTCAACCACTTCCCCACTCGACAACTCGACCAACCCCTGTGCGTTTTCGCACACACCGCACACATTTAGCACACAGATTATCTCTCCCTTTCCATACCGTCACTTCTTGCCTCCTAAATTTTAACTGTGATTTTGAAGGCTTAGAAATCTTTTCCTCTTTTGCGTATTCCGGCACACCTCTTGCCATATAGCCCGTTAAGCCCGTTGAGCCGGTTTGCCCGGATACTGACCAGTGACCAATCGTATTGGGGAACGGGGAATGAACAGAATGCGGAACGCGGAATTCAGGAATTCAGGCCTTCAACTTTAGGCACTTTAGCTCACTTTAGGCACTTTAGCTCACTTTCATTGACCAATGACCAATGACTTCCACATCCATATCCGGAGTGAAGCAGACATCAGTATCGCGCTCCACGTTAGCAAGAGGCTTGCTGCTGGAATGGGGTTTAGCGATGTCGAGGAGATGTTCGTGGCCACCGCTGTTTCCGAACTTGGCAACAATCTCTTCTTTCATGCGAATGGCGGCGTAATAACGGTGCGAACGCTCACTTATCCAGATCGCCGGGGGATAGAAATCCTCAGTCAGGATGAGGGGCCAGGGATTGAAGACATCAATCTGGCGATGACGGACGGCTACTCCACAGCCGGTAGTCTCGGGCACGGGCTTGGAGCGGTACGCAGGCTGATGGATGAATTTGAGATAGAATCAACACGAGGCAAAGGAACCAGGATAGCCGCCAGGATATGGGGAAGCGGAGCCCCCAAACCGAGGTGAAAAATGATCAACGGTGAAAGCTCTTTCAGAATTCTGTTGGTGGACGATGAAGAGGTTGCCCATAAGTCAATCGGCGGTTTTCTTGAGGATCTTGGGTACCAGGTCCTGGTTGCTGAAAACGGAAAACAGGCCCTGGATATCCTTCAAAAAGAGAACCGTATCGGCCTGGTTATCAGCGACGTCAAGATGCCGGTCATGAACGGCCTGGAATTGCTAAAGTCTATTCGCAATCAGGAAAGAAGGATACCCGTTATCTTGATAAGCGGCTACGGGGGTGTGAATTCGGCTGTAGAAGCCCTGCGGCACGGGGCCTGTGATTATCTGAAAAAACCTATCAATCTGAACAACCTGATGGCCCGTATCAAAGATATAGAGGAAAAGATTGAGGGATTGAGGGATTGAGGGATTGAGGACCTATGGATAGCATGATTGAAATGGCACCTAAAACCTGTCCATATTTCCGGGACCATCCAACGCTTGGCTGTGATGGGTACTCCGATGGCTTAAAGATTCCTACGGAGTATGAGGTGAAAAAACTTTGCAGGAATAGCGGAAACTTCAAGACTTGTCCCGTGTTCAAGGAGAAAGAGAATGAGATTAAAACGCTCACTTAACCAAAACCTAAAGGAGGTGAAGCAAAATGGCAGAATTAGCTGAAGCAATGGATCAGGCGACAAAGGCCATGACCGACGGGGAAGGAAAATACCTGACCTTCGCGTTGGCCAAAGAAGAGTACGGTATCGGCATTCTGAAGGTGAAGGAGATCATCGGCCTGATGTCGGTCACTGCCGTGCCCCAGACGCCCGCGTTTGTCAAAGGGGTAATCAATCTCCGGGGCAAGGTGATACCGGTGGTGGACCTGAGGTTGAAGTTCGGGATGCAGGAGATAGAGTATACCGAACGTACCTGTATTATTGTCGTGGAAATCGCAGGCTACGCTGGCGATACCCAGATTGGGATTGTGGTCGATGCGGTGTCTGAGGTGCTGAACATTAAGGGTGAAGACATAGAAGAGACACCAACATTTGGCGCAAAGTTGGATACCGATTACATCCTCGGGATGGCCAAAATAGAAGGAGGAGTAAAGATCCTTCTCGACATTGACAAGGTGTTGTCCCGGCAAGAGTTTGAAGTGGTGAGTACGGTGAAAAAGGAAGATCCTTCGCTGCCGGCAGAGGCCACACCGGAACAGACACCGGCAGAGGCCACACCGGAACAGACACCGGCAGAGGCCACGCCGGAACAGACACCGGCAGAGGCCACGCCAGAAGAGGCGGTCGTATAAAGAGACCAAACCAGAATCAAAGTAATGAAAAAGAAACAAACAAAGGAGGCTCAGACAATGGCAAAAAAGGGAAAAAAGAGTATCTCCGAACGTTCAATTCCTTCTCAAGGGAAACGGTCGGAAGAAGAAAACGAAAGAGTAGTCAAGACGAAAAAAGAGGCGGGTCCGGCCAGTGCATCGATGAGTGCGGGTGTGCTCGAAGAGTTTGAGACCTTGCTTAAAGCCATAAAGGCCGGCCGTCTTGACACGCGAGCAGATCTAAGTGGCACAAGCGGTCCCGACAGGGACCTGCTGGAGGGTGTCAATGAGATGCTGGATGCAGTGATCGGTCCATTCAATGTTGCTGCTGACTGTATGCACCGCATTGCCAAAGGCCAGAGGCTGGAGAAGATCGAAGCTGACTACAAGGGTGACTTTAATAAGGTCAAGGAGGGCGTTAACCAGACTGCCGGCGTTATGAATGGGTTTGTTGATGAAGTCGGGATTCTTATAGAAGCGGCTCAAGAAGGCAAACTCGACATGAGGGCCGATGTGGAGAAAATGGAAGGTATTTGGCGTAAGGTTCTAAAGGGCACGAATGAGGTGGTAGATGCCATTGTGGCCCCATTGAACGTGGCCGCCGAGTACATAGACAGGATCTCAAAGGGCGACATTCCCGAGAAGATCACTGACGACTACAAGGGTGACTTCAACGAGGTAAAGAACAACCTGAACCAGTGCATCGACGCTGTGAACATGCTGGTTGAAGATGCCAACACGCTGGCCGAGGCAGGAATCGAAGGCAAGCTCGACACGCGTGCGGATGCCTCAAAGCACGGCGGCGACTTTGGCAAGATCGTCCAGGGTGTGAACGACACGCTGGATGCCGTGATCGGCCCGTTGAACGTTGCAGCCGAGTATGTTGACAGGATCAGCAAGGGCGACATTCCCGAGAAGATCACTGACGACTACAAGGGTGACTTCAACGAGGTGAAGAACAACCTGAACGTGTGCATTGATGCCCTAAACGGTCTGACAGGTGAGATGGGTATGCTGGCCGAGGCCGCGGTGGAAGGCAAACTCGACACCCGGGGCGAGGCTGACAAATTCGGTGGCGACTTTGGCAAGATCGTGCAGGGTACAAATGACACGCTGGATGCCGTGATTGCCCCGTTGAATGTAATGGCCGAGTACGTTGACAGGATCTCAAAGGGCGACATTCCCGAGAAGATCACAGATGATTACAAAGGCGATTTCAACGAGGTCAAGAACAACCTGAACCAGTGCATAGACGCGGTGAACGGCCTGGTAGACGAGGCTGCCATGCTGGTCGAAGCGGCAGTAGAAGGCAAGCTCGATACCCGGGCAGACGCGTCGAAGCACGGGGGTGATTTTGCGAAGATCGTCGAGGGCGTGAACAGCATGCTGGATGCAGTGATTGCCCCGTTGAATGTGGCTGCCGAGTACATTGACCGCATCAGCAAGGGCGACATCCCTGAGAAGATTACCGATGAGTACAGGGGTGACTTCAACGAGGTCAAGAACAATCTGAACCAGTGTATTGATGCGCTGAAAGCACTGATTGAAGAGGACGGCGGAGTGGCCCTTGAGGCTGCGGCAAACAAGGATCTCACCGCAAGGGTGAAACGAGAATACCAGGGTGGGTATGCAGCAATGAAGGACAATATCAATGCGCTGATAGCCAACCTGAATGATGCACTCACGCAGGTTGCCACGGCAGGAGAGCAGGTAGGTTCTGCCTCCGGCCAGGTTGCTTCCTCAAGCCAGTCTCTGGCCGAAGGCTCTGCCGAGCAGGCCGCGTCTTTGGAAGAGACCTCTTCCTCCCTTGAAGAAATGTCTTCCATGGTGAAGCAGAACGCCGATAATGCCAATCAGGCAAATAACCTCATGGGTGAAGCCAACCAGGTGGTTGATCGCGCCAAACATTCCATGGGAGATCTCACCAAGTCAATGGAAGATATATCGGGGGCGAGCGAGGAAACACAAAAGATCATAAAAACCATTGACGAGATCGCTTTCCAGACAAACCTCCTGGCCCTGAATGCAGCGGTCGAAGCAGCCCGGGCTGGTGAGGCCGGTGCCGGATTTGCCGTGGTGGCCGAAGAAGTCAGGAATCTTGCCATGCGCTCTGCTGAGGCAGCCAAGAGTACGGCAGACCTGATCGAAGGCACGGTCAAGAAGGTGAAGGGCGGATCAGACATAGTTGAAAAAACCAATGGAGAATTCAACGAGGTAGCCGGAAGCGTCACCAAGGTCGCTGAACTGGTCAGCGAGATCAATGCTGCCTCCAATGAGCAGGCCCAGGGAATTGAGCAGGTAAACAAGGCCGTGGGCGAGATGGATAAGGTGACCCAGCAGAATGCGGCCAATGCCGAGGAAAGCGCCTCAGCCTCTGAGGAAATGAGTGCACAGGCCCAGGAACTGAACAGTATGATTGGCAGTTTCAAGTTAAACGGGCAAGGCATGGAACGAAAACAAGTAACCACGGCCGCTCTGAAGCAGAACGTGGGTTCTAACCTCCAAAAGGTCGCTCCCGCGCAGAAAAAGGCAAAGGGCGTAAAGACGGCACCCCCTGAAGCGGTCATTCCAATGGACGATGATACCACTAAGGGTGACGACTTCAGAGATTTCTAATAAAATCGCTCCGCGATTTTATATAACGCGGCTTTGTCGCTTCAAAACGATCGTTTCCCTCCCCTCTCCAAGGCATAGGCCGACGAGCGGGGAGGGAAACCTCTAGAACCAGGTATCGAGTAAGTTGATTCTGTGTATCGGAATTCCGTTTCTTCAGCCAGAATAATTGGGACCTGTGCGGTTACCACACTCATGATGTAAGCAATCCGCATCCGGCGGATCAAAATCCCCCCTAACCCCCCTGGCCCAGACCGGGTTTTTCTTTCGGCGGCATTGCCCAACTTCTGTCGCGCCAGGGCGGGCCCTTTTTCAAAGGGGGGAACCGGCTTTGGCCCAAAAAGTCCCCCTTTATTAAAGGGGGGCCCGCCTGCCAACGCCTCGCTCGCAAGGGAGCTACAATGCCGGCGTACACGGCAATGGCGGGCAGGTTTAGGGGGATTTTTTGAGTAATCGCACAGGTAGAATTTTTTTAGGTCCGGCATATTTAGTATAACTAATCTTGAC
>DAOURD010000027.1:0-8319 GCA_030625295.1 Desulfobacterales bacterium
AAGAGTTCAAACCCGATCAGACCTCCCACAGGCTCGTATCCGGTCTGAATCAGGCCGTCTTCAGCCGCCACCACCTGCACGGCAAGCAACGTATACGTGCGATCTTCCTCTACCAGGAGTCCTTCTGAATTGGCAATGACAAGCTTTTGATGCTTGTCGCTGTAAACAACCTTGACCTGCCGAATACGGGGGTCGATGCCGCGGGCTGCCGCATTCGCTTCCCGTACAATAGCAACCTTTTTGGCCATCTCAACGGTATCCGGAGAAAGGCTCACCCGAAGGTTCACGCGGGGCCCCGGGGGATACTCTCTTGCAATGGTCGCTTTGGAACCAGCCTTCACCGCAGCCACCAAATCCCCTGCAAGGCCCAGGACATCTGACTCAAAGCAGCGGTTGCCATAAGCGTACGAAGTCTTGAAATTGGCAATGGCTCGAAGGCCCACACCAGCATCCGTGCCGATGATGACCTTTTCAATCTTGTTATCATCACACACGACGGAACTGCTCTGGCTCGACTCATGGCACAGGTCGGCAAAGGAGCCACCGTTTTTCAGGACCGTTCGGAATATCCTCTCCAAGGGATAATTTTGAATCATGAGTACACCCTAACCAAGACAAGCCGGAATTCAGGAATTGCGAATTGAGGAATTCCTAAATTCCTAAATTCCTAAATTCAATTGTCAGCGATAGAAAGCAGTATTTCAAAAGAATTTTCTGCCACAAAAAACACGAACATCACATCAAGCTACTAATCGAGTTTTTCTCTCACGACCTTCGCAATCTGCTTGCAGTACTTTTCGGTCTCCTCATGGGTGGGCCCCTCCACCATCACGCGGCACATGGGCTGTGTGCCAGAATAGCGAACCAGCACCCTTCCCGCATCTCCCAGGATTCTTTCCACATACTCAATAGCAGCAACGATCTCGGGCACTGTCTCTATAGGCGGCTTATCCTTCACCTTTACATTGATCAAGCGCTGAGGAAAAACCTTCATGAGTTTAGCGAGCTCCGAGAGGGGCTGACCCGCCCTTTTCATGGCGCTTACAACCCTCAGGGCCGTTATGATCCCATCTCCGGTGGTGTGGTGGTCCAGGAATATCATGTGTCCGGACCCCTCACCCCCAATGCGCGCCCCTCTTGCCAGCATCTGCTTCAGGACATATCTATCGCCCACCCTGGTTGTCACATGCTCAATACCAAGCTCTTTTAAGGCAAGCCCAAGGCCGATATTGCTCATGACCGTGCTTACGACCACATTGTTGGCCAGACGACTCTCCTCTTTCATCATCCTGGCACAGATGGCCAGTATCTGGTCGCCTGTTAGCACTCCCCCTGTTTCATCCACAGTAGTGACACGGTCCCCATCCCCATCAAAAGCGAATCCTACGTCGGCCTTGTCTTTTACGATCTGTTCAGCCAGCCTCTCAGGATATTCAGAACCGCAGTTGGCGTTGATATTCCTGCCGTCAGGCTCAGCAGAGAGTGTTTTGACGCTGGCCCCGAGCTCGACAAAGGTAGAAGGGGCCACCCTGAAGGTCGCCCCATTGGCGCAGTCAAGCATAATGTTCATCCCTTGCATGGAGCCGTGTTTTGGAAATGCGTCCTTTAAGAAAACCATATAACGATCACAGGCATCCTGTACCTTGTGTACCTTGCCCGGTTCTTGTTTTGATGTGGGCAGTGGAAGTATGTTACTTTCAAGAATCAATTGTTCAATCTCAGGCTCCATTTCGTCTGAAAGTTTGAATCCGTCTCCGTTGAAAATCTTAATCCCGTTATCCTGAAACGGGTTGTGTGAGGCCGAAATCACAATCCCTGCATCAAAGCGCATGCTCCTCGTGATGAAGCCCAGCCCGGGGGTGGGCAACGGCCCTGCCAGAAAGGCATCAGCACCCATCGAACAGATCCCTGAAACCAGGCCATACTCAAGCATGTAGCCCGATATCCGGGTGTCTTTTCCGATAATGATTCGGGTCTTGTGATCCTGTCGTTTGAAGAAATGCGCCGTTGCACGTCCGATTCTTAAGGCCATCTCAGAGGTCATGGGGTATTCATTGGCCACGCCTCTGATGCCGTCTGTACCGAAGAGCCTTCCCATAACTAACGTCTCGGAAATTTTACAACTAGTTGCAATCATATATCTTTTAGTGGCAATTTTCTGGACCATCAATATGGAATGATGGAATAGTGGAATGATGGAATGTTGGGGATGAGAAGCCGAAAAAAAATCATTTTCTAATTGTTTTCACACCTCTTAACCCAACATTCCACTGTTCCATCATTCCATTATTCCAATTGTGAGCGAAGCGAACTAAGTTCATGTCTCGGAATGTCTACAACTCGTTGACATTATAGGTATTTATTTGCCCTGTTCCAACCTCGATCCGGGAATAATGGAATGATGGAATATTGGGAAAAAGCGGACACGAAGTGTAATGTTTTCAAGCCGTCAGGCGCAACCTTGCACTAACAGAATCATTTCTTAATTGTTTTCACACCTCTTAACCCAACATTCCACTGTTCCATCATTCCATTATTCCCTGGCCCAGACCGGGTTTTTCTTTCGGAGGCATTGTCCAACTTCTGTCGCGCCAGGGCGGGCCAATTGTGAGCGAAGCGAACTAAGTCACTTCGCCTTTGAAGGACGGCAAGAGTTCAAGGACCTTTTCATTTACCGCATCTACAATGCCCTGGAGCCATTTGGTTCCCCTGGCAGACCAGGACTCATCCAACCCATGGATGACTGCTACATAATCACAGCCCTTTTCCTTGATGAGCCTGTTGACCTGTTCCAAGAAAGGCTCTCTGTGGAAGGAATCTCCTCCATCCTCCCGACTCTTTGCCAATGCAGCCTCCACGTCCTGCCATCTGTCAAACAACTCCTGTTTTTGCCTTAAGAGCCTTTCATTGTTCCTCTCTTTCACGACCTTTCGGTATTTTTCAGCAGATTGAGGCATCTTCTGAACGAGTGCCCTAAAACGCTCGATTCGCTCTTTAATGGCCATCTCCAACTTGTCCAGGATACCTTCATACAACATTTGACCCATGGGGTCGCCTCCAAAGAACTGGGAGCGCACCCCTATGTACCACTGTCTGAGGGCCATAAGGTTTGCAATGTAATTTATGTTGTTTATTGTCTGACATTTGATGTGAAAGTAGAGGCCCGAATAAAAATTCGTCACGAAATGACGGCCCTCGTCTCCCCTAACTGTCGGGCCATGGCCCAAGATGAGCTTGCCGCCATCAAGAGCGTCTTTTCGATAGACCACCCCTGCCGCAATGACCGTCCCGTATTCCACCAGCACAGGCCCAACCAAGCCTCCTTGCCCCCCCAAAAAGATGGGCGGCTGGATTCAGCATCACACCCCGAGGAACATCGCCAATCAAAGAAGGGGTGGCTTTATCCTGATTCGGGGTATAGTTGAAGTGGATGTAAGAGCTTCCCACCTCACTGTGATTCTTCCGGCTGGTTCCGCCTGCCATGAGGCAATCGCAAAAGTTTATGAGGCTCCCCACCGTCACAAAAGGAAACAGGATAGTCTGCTTAAAACCTACCGTATGGGCGCCGTTGGCTTCTTCTTCAAGAATGCACCCATCCCTGATATGGGCACCGTAGCCCACATTGGCCTTTTCAAGAAAGGCGGATCGGCGGAAGAACCCGCCCTTCAATTCCACGTCCGGCCCTATCTGGCAATCCTCGACCGTCACCGGCCCCTCATAGCCAAGTCTGGCCCCGGACATGATCAGGGTCTTTTCGCCAAAGATCTTGCAGCCCGGATAAATAACCACTCCATCGCCTGCAATGCGATCCAATTCAACGTCATCTCCGATCAGCACACTCCGGGGATTGGGTATTGCTACCCCTTTGTGAACAAGCCGTTCTACCTTGTCATTGCATTCAGAACGCATCATAGTATTGCGTATTGCGGATTTGCGGCTGACGCCTTGAAAACAGTACGGATTGCGGATTTAACGAAAACCGCATTGTGAGTCTGTTTGTTGTGTTTACACGGTTTGTTGGCTTTGTTGTGTTTCAACCCAATAAACGCAATGAACACAATAAACCCGACTTGGAGGCAGCTTATTATTGAAGATTGGAGTGTTGTCAAGCGGTTTTATTCCTTGGCCTTGACACCTTGCCCCATGTTCTGTTAGGCATTGTATTCGGTTTGTTGAGTTTGTTGGGATTGAGGTACAAAATTTTGAGAGAGACTATAAGTAATCGGCTGGCAAAACTCAGGACCTGCCTCGAAGACCAGGCTTTTGATACCTTCCTGGTATTGCAGGGTGAGAACCGCCGGTACTTGAGCGGCTTTACCGGCGAGGATGGCCAGTTTGACGAATCTGCCGGTGCCCTTTTTATCACACTGGAACAGCAGTTGCTTGCCACTGACTCTCGATATGAAACACAGGCCCAGATTGAAGCCCCTGAATTTGAGATCTATCGGTACGAGAAGGGACTGGCTCATAGCCTCCCTGAGATCCTGAAGACACTCCGCACCAAGCGTCTTGGTTTTGAAAGTGCGCGATTGTCGTACCTTCAGTTCCAGAAATTTGAAGAGCATCTGAAAAAGGAGGCACTATCTGTATCCCTGGTCCCTACCGAGGATCTGGTGGAAAAACTCCGTATGATCAAAGAGGGCGAGGAGGTAGAGGCGATCCGCCGATCTCTTGCCATTTCCGAATCGGTATTTGAAACAGTTGTAAAGACCCTGCGCGCTGGAACCAGTGAAAAAGAACTCGCATGGGCCATAGAAAAAGGTCTACGAGAGACGGGCGCAGAATCTGTAGCCTTTCCTCCCATTGTTGCCTCAGGCCCCAACGCTGCCCTGCCCCATGCTATTCCTGCAGATCGACCTGTTGGACGGGGGGAACCCATCCTGTTTGATTGGGGGGCACGCCTTAACGGCTACTGTTCGGATATTTCCCGCACTATTGTGCTTGGCTCACCTGACGACACTTTTAAGAAGGTCTATCAGGTGGTGCAAGACGCCCAATCCATGGCAATAGAAGGGATGAAGCCCGGGGTAAACACACAGGCTGTGGACAAGATTGCACGAGACCATATTACCGCCAAGGGATTCGGCAATTACTTCGGCCATGGGCTTGGACACGGCGTGGGACTGGTGACCCATGAAAAACCCAATTTGAGTCCCATCCGGCCGATGAATCTGGAGGTGGGTATGGTCACCACTGTTGAACCCGGCATCTACATACCCGGATGGGGCGGAGTGCGGCTGGAAAATATGGTGGTTCTGAAAGAAGACGGGGCGGTCGTCTTGAACAGGTATCCGCTTTAATGACGTGAACTCCTTTGATCAGCTAACAGATCAGTTCATCAACTACCTGGTGGTGGAAAAAGGCCTTTCCGGAAATACCGTTGCCGCCTACAGCAAAGATCTGATATTATATCTGAAGTCCTTGAGGGCAAACGGTATTTCCGATATTTCCGATGCTGACATGGCCCTTGTTCTAAAACACATGATTGACTTAAGAGAGGCGGGGCTCGGACCCAGGAGCAGAGCGAGGCACCTGGTGACCCTGAGGGGCTTTTATCGGTTTTTGGTACGTGAAAAGGTACTGGAGACCAACCCCGCCCAGATGGTGGACCTGCCAAAGGCAGGGCGAAAACTACCTGATGTTTTGAAGGTAGAGGAAGTGGTAAGGCTTCTCGAGACACCTGATACTTCGAAACCTCTGGGTGTGCGAGATGCTGCCATGCTGGAACTTCTGTACGCAGCGGGACTCAGGGTCTCAGAGCTAATCAAAGTGGGAATTGCAAATATTAATCTGGAGGCATGTTTTGTCCGGGTTCTCGGCAAGGGTTCTAAGGAGCGGGTGGTGCCCATTGGGCAGGTGGCCAAGAAAAAGGTCGATGTCTACCTTGCATCAGGTCGTCCGGTCCTGTTAAAGGGGCAGCCAAGCCCGTATCTCTTTGTAACACGTTCAGCAATGCCCATGACACGGCAGGGATTCTGGAAGCTTCTGAAACAATATGCTCTAAAGGCCGGGCTTTCACACAAAATCACCCCACACGCCCTCCGACACTCCTTTGCCACCCACCTTCTGAAACGGGGGGCAGATCTCCGGTCGGTACAGGTGATGTTGGGCCATGTGGATATTAGTACCACCCAAATCTATACCCATGTTGCCCAGGAAAGGCTAAAGGCAGTTCACACCCGGTATCATCCCAGGGGATAGCACCATGGATTGCGGATTTTGGATTGCGGATTGCGGATTAGTTTCGTAGCTTGGGCTTTGCCTGCCTTCAAGTGGCTTTGACGATCTCCGTAGCAGTTACATTTTACACGAGCATGAAAATCCCCCTAAATCCCCCTTTAACAAAGGGGGACTTTGAAGTACACCCCTTTGGAAAAGGGGAACTTTGAAATACCCCCCTTTGGAAAAGGGGGGATAGGGGGGATTTTGGATGCGCCTGCGGCGGACTCAGATATTATGTTAAGGTTCACTTTGACGTTACCATGATCTAGACTTGAGCTGATATTGACAACCATAGAGCACTTTGCTATCAAGAACTGAACTTGTTCGACCTGTGCGGTTACTCAAAAAATCCCCCTAAATCCCCCTTTAATAAAGGGGGACTTTTTGGGCCAAAGCCGGTTCCCCCCTTTGAAAAAGGGGGGTTAGGGGGGATTTAAACGGTATTTGCCAAGATTATGAATATACTAACCGCACAGGTCGAACTTTTTTGAGGAGCCTCAAATGTCCAATATTGTGGTAATTGGTACCCAGTGGGGAGACGAAGGCAAGGGAAAGGTTGTAGACGTTTTAGCAGAGACCGCTCGTTTGATAGTCCGCTTTCAAGGGGGCAACAACGCCGGCCACACGATGGTGGTGGATGGAGAGCCATATATCAGCCATCTTATCCCGTCCGGAATCCTTCACCCAAATAAGGTCTGCTTGATCGGGAACGGTGTAGTGGTGGACCCTGGTGTGCTGATCGAAGAGATCCAGCATTTACGAGAGCGCGGCATTTCCGTGGATCCTCACAATCTCTTGATCAGCGAAAATGCCCACCTAATCATGCCCTATCACAAGCTTATAGATCACGGCAGGGAACGGCTGAAGGGAGACAAGAAACTGGGTACCACAGGCCGGGGGATAGGGCCTTGTTATGAAGATAGAGTTACGCGACGGGGGCTTCGTTTTTGTGACCTGATTGATCCTGAAACATTTGAGCAGAAATTATCTTCTATCTTAGGCGAAAAGAATTTTTACTTAAAGGACTTCCTTAAGTCTGAAACGGTCGATGAAACAGCGATTCTTGAGGAATATCTCCCATATGCAGAGGTGCTTCGACCACATATTGCCAATGTCTCTGTGCTCATCAACCAGGCCATCAAGGCCGGCGACCATATCCTTTTTGAAGGGGCCCAGGGGACGCACCTCGATATTGACCACGGGACCTACCCGTATGTGACATCATCCAATACGGTAGCAGGGAATGCATGCTGTGGCGCAGGGATTGGCCCTACACAGATCCATGGCGTCCTCGGAATGGTGAAGGCCTACACCACCCGGGTCGGCAGAGGCCCTTTGCCTACAGAACTCCATGATGAAATCGGCGACCTGATTCAAAAGAGAGGGGCCGAGTTTGGCGCCACCACCGGAAGACGCAGGCGATGCGGTTGGCTCGACACCCTGGTCGTGCGTAAGGCTGCGCGCATCAATAGTCTCACCGGTATTGCCATAACCAAGCTCGATGTGCTGAGCGGCCTTGAAAACCTTATGATCTGCACGGCCTATCGATACAAGCAGGATCGACTCACCGAGTTCCCCACGGCCTTAAGGGTGCTCGAAAAGTGTGAGCCGATTTACGAGGAGCTACCAGGGTGGCCTAATGATATCACAGCGATTCAGGACATCGATGACCTGCCGCAAAATGCTATGAACTATGTGAGGCGAGTGGAAAAACTCGTGGAAACCCCTGTTCAGATCATCTCGGTCGGCCCTGGCCGCAGACAAACCATAGTGCTTCAAGATCCATTTTCCCGTTTTCCCGTTTAGCCGGTCTAGCCGGTTTAGCCGGTGGGAGCGGCTTTTAGCCGCGATGTTTTGCCCATTGGCCCGTTTGGCCCGTGCTCAAAGCTCAAGGCTTAAAGATAGAAGCTGAAAGGTGAAAGGTTTTTGCTTTAGCATCTTGACAGTTTTAAGCAACTGGCGTAAAAAGGCTATGAAATGTCGGGACGTGGCTCAGTCTGGTAGAGCACAGCGTTCGGGACGCTGGGGTCGCTGGTTCAAATCCAGTCGTCCCGACCAAATATAATCAAAGCACGGGCTTGCTCATTAAATCCTAAC
>DAOURD010000359.1:0-2828 GCA_030625295.1 Desulfobacterales bacterium
CAAAGGTGGTCATCATCCCGGTGACTGTGCCCAGAAGACCAAAGAGCGGGGCCACGGCAGCCAGTATGGCAATGACCGAAAGGTTGCGCTTGAGCATCAGGCGCTCCTGCATGGCCCCATGCTCAATGAGGCTTTTATCCAGCCGGTTTCTGCCGGTGCGCCTTTTTAGAAAATTGTTGACGATTCTGCTGCGAAGCCCTTTGGTTTTAAAAGGCGTGCCTTGTACCTTCAGCGCTTCAACGGCCTCTCCAAGGCTGAGATCACTGCGGCCCATCCGGCGAAAGTAGAATATCCTTTCCAGAATCAACGCCCACATCCAGACGGAGGTCAGGATGAGAGGGACCATGACCGGTCCTCCCTGAAGGAGATATTCATATGTCTTTGAAATGAGCTCCATTAGTGACCGTTTCGCATGATGATATTGGTCAGGGCCACGGCCTTTTCTTCCATGTCTCCGATAACGTGATCCACCCGGCGGCTGAGGAATGTGTGCGCAAGCATAATGGGGATGGCCACGGCCAGCCCCAGCATTGTGGTGACCAGGGCCTCAGAAATGCCGCCTGCCATCATGCGGGGATCCCCGGTGCCGTAAAGGGTAATGACGTGAAAGGTACTGATCATCCCGGTGACAGTGCCGAGAAGGCCCAGAAGCGGGGCAATTGCGGCCAGAATGTTGAGTACTGGCAGATATCGTTCAAGCCGCGGGACCTCCTTTAAAACTCCTTCCTGGAGGATGCTCTCAAGGCTCTCCCTGTCTTCTTTCCGGGCATCCAATCCACATCTCAGGACATTGGAGCAGGGCTGCCCCTGGCCGGTGCTCACAATGGTCTCACATTCCTTCCATCTTCTTTGTGAGGCATACTCATTGACTTTTCCCATAATCAGGTCGGTGTTTCCATGGACCCGGGCCAAAAAAAGCGTACGCTCGATAACGATCAAAAGCGCAAAAAAACCAATGGCCATAATGGGCCACACGATCGGGCCGCCTTGTTTAATGCGCTCAACCAGGGTGGGCCTGTGCGTGATCTGCCGGAGCGCCGCACCGCCGGAAAAGTCGAGGGTCACGTCCTCTGTCTCTCCCTTCATGTATTTCGAAAGGTTCTTCCTCACCGACCGTGAAGGCAATGCGGACAGGGCAAAAAGTTGATGACTGCCCGGGGAAAAATTCAGAAAACCAGTGTCGCCGCCCGCTTCATAAGCAGCGGTAAATTTCCCAATGGTCAGAATATTTCCTTCCTGCATTGTCCCGCCGTGGTCCACAAAGGAATCCCTTCGCAGGACCACCTCCCCTGAAAGAGACATCTCCTTCAACAAAAGGTCGGTCAAGGCCTTCATGTCGTCCAGCCCAGGGAAGCGTTCCTTGTTCAGGACAGGCCTGACGTCATTAAGGCGCTCTGGAAAACGGGCAGTTAAAAAAGACTGTTCAAGCACGCCCTCCAGGTCCCTGGCCACGACCCTCACTGTGCCGGCAAGCTCCCGCATGTCCATTTCATCGCCTGATCGCTGCTGTACTAGCTCTGCCTTCTTTTTTCGCAGATTCTTCAGCTTGCCGCTCATGGCCTTGATATCGGCCTTGAGCCCCTTAACCTCCGACGTGATCCGGGAGATTTCATTCTCAAGAGAGGTCCGGTCTCCGGTTATTCGCTTTACGCTTTCCTCAGCTTCAGCCAGCGCAGCATCCCGGTCGGTCTTAGCCTTTATGGTGGCTTCACGCATGTCCTGTGCGTAGGCGGAAAAAGTAAAGAGAAAAATCCCCATAAGAATCAAAGCGTATCTCATGGCACCACGATCCTGCCTATGGGAAGCCTGACCAGATCAACGGTCCGCTGTTTGCGGGCCATATCTACGGCCTTGTTGATTTCCTGTCTGTGCCTTGAGGGCAATTCTATCCAATGTCCTGTCGCCCTGTCGTAATGGGCTACCAGCTTGCCGTCGGGGTTCTGACAGAAGAGGGAAAGCCTCCCCAGTCTGAAAATATCCATAAGGATCGGCTGCCCTTCAATATCCACGGTTTCCTGATACACCTCAACGGTCCGGCCGTATTCGGTCTCAACCTGAAGGGCTTCCATGACCCGCCGGTACTTTTCAGCCGCGGTCTTTTCAGAATGGGAAAGTGTGTCGCTGATGGAGGCCAGCCGCGCTTCGCGTTCCTCTTTTAAGAAAGGAAGGTCTTGTTGGATAAATGCTTCAAGCTCTGTTACTACAGAGGCCAGATATGATTCGAGGCCTTCTCTTATTCGCGCTGCCTCCCTGATCTTACGCTTCGCCTCGGCTATCAAGGCCTGTTCGGTTTCGATGGCCCTTATGGTCCTGTCTTTCACCTCGGAAAGGTGTTCCCTCTCGGCCTCAAGAGATCTGAGCCTGGCCGTGAGTTCAGCCTTCTTCCCTGCCCAGGCATCCTCTTCCTTCTGGGTCTCCTTGCGGACCTTTACGGTTTCCGAAACTCCGCCCAGTAGCCGGTCCGCCCCGGTCTCAGCCGGGGCGGACCACGCTGGGTGGAGCAAGGAGGAGGAGATCAGAAAGGAAAGAAGGAGAACTGCCGGGCAATAGGGCCTTGAGTGCCTGCCAAACCTGTTTTTGCTTAAAATGGAAATCAACAACTGCAACCTTAGCTACTTTGAACAGGGCATTTGCCGCATAAATCCCCTTGTCTAAAGTCAGCCCAACTCCCCTCTAACAAGTTATTGCGAAACGGACGCATTTATAACAGCAAAAACCGGGTTGTCAAGAGGTTTTGGAGAGGGAATTTGGGTGTTGGTTACTCCGGATCGTCGGGAATATGCCGTGTCCGGTCCCGGATAATGGTTCTGATAAGCCGCTATCGCGGC
>DAOURD010000153.1:0-4767 GCA_030625295.1 Desulfobacterales bacterium
GGACCTTCCTTACAGTTCATGGCCTTGGCAAGGATACGGGCAACCGAGGTCTTGCCGATACCTCTGGGACCGGCAAAAAGTAAGGCATGGGCAACCCTGTCAGCCTGGATAGCATTCTTGAGGGTCCGGGTTACGTGAGCCTGGCCAACGACCTGTTCAAGGGTTTGGGGGCGATATTTTCGTGCCAATACTAGATAGGACATGATGGAAAAGTTCCTTTTACCATTGGCCTTTGGCTATCGGCCAGTAGCAAAATGGAAAGGGCTAAGATTCTTTTGAGAACAGTGGCTTTCGTAGCTACAAGCTAATAGCTACGAGCCAAAGGTGAAATTTAACAAGGTTAAATTTCCTGGCGGAGAGAGAGGGATTCGAACCCTCGGTACCGCTTTTGGCAGTACACACGATTTCCAGTCGTGCTCCTTCGGCCAACTCGGACATCTCTCCAGGACCCCGCTTACGCGGTGTACCATAAACCTGTAACTTGGAACTATTGACTTCCCACAGATTTCAGTGAATTCCTGAACACGCTCAACTGTCTAACGATCAGACCTGAACCTGGAAATTTTCTTTAATTTCAGACGCTAAAAGTCATGGATAGCCCAGGTTACAGGCCAAAAGTTAAAAGTTATTGGTAGCACTTTCAACGAAAGTGCTCTGGCGGAATACCATAAACCTGTAACTTCTAACCCTTAACCTTCCCAGATCTTAGTGAGTTTCTGAACCCGCTTAACTGTTTTACCAATTGATGAGCATCGTCCTCTATGTTTTCATTCATGCTCTCATTGATTAGATTGTACAATAATGCCAAATCAAAGCCTGCGACAGTTTCATAAACTGACCTTATGGAGATACTTAAGAACCTGGCAAACTCGATATCGGAATTATCTGCCGAGCCTTCTGCTATATTTAGAACGATGGAGTTCAAAGCCCGCTGAATCTGACCAGCCAACCCTTTATCCTGTCCCTTTATTTGTTTTTCGATAATGTCCCGACAGAATTTGCAAAAGGCCTTGGAATCTTGATAAACTTTGAATTTTTTGAATCTGAACTTGGTTTCCATGTGTTTTTCAGTCCTGAAGGTTATTGGTGCCTGAATTACAAGTTATTATGTTACGGGTTACGGGTAGCACTTTCAGAGAAAGTGCTCTGGCGGAGAGGGTGGGATTCGAACCCACGATCCTGCTTTTAACAGGATACCGCTTTTCGAGAGCGGGGCCTTCAGCCACTCGGCAACCTCTCCAATCCGATTCTTGGTATCAGACTCAGGCTCAAGATAATAGGTAATAGTTCACCGCAGAGTGCGCAGAGAACGCAGAGAAAATATAAACATAGGGGCAGAAGGATTCTTTTGTCTTTGAGCGTTGAACTTTCAGCGTAATAGCCCAGCCCGTATTGTCATTTCGAACGAATGTGAGAAATCTTGCCCGGAAAGTGACAGAAAGAGCAATGAGTGCTGAACTATTGTTCCTCTTCATGTTTGATCCGTAATCTGTGTTCTCTCTGCGTACTCTGCGTACTCTGCGGTGAACTTTAAGATAATCGTTTAATAACCCTTTTGGATGGCTCTGTCAATATGCATGGTGCTTCCCATTTAGAGCTTGCACAAGTTTCTCCCTTTTAGTATCCATCAAGACGAACTTAGGGGCTTTGCCCCTATTGGCCTGCCCTGCCCGCCCTGGCGCGTAATTTATGTTATCAGGTATCAAGGGCCAAACAGAAGCGCGAAATAAGACGATCAGGAGCACCCACATATGGCCAGAATCATCCCTTTTAGGGGTATCCTTTATGATCCTAAGAAGGTACCGGACTTGAAGGCGGTGGTCACACCGCCTCACGACGTTGTTTCAGAAAGGGAGCAACAAGAATTCTATAAGAGGCACCCTCAGAATATGATTCGCTTGATCCTGGGCAAGGTCTACCCGGAGGATACCGAACATGATAATCGTTATTCCCGTGCGGCCAAGTTTTTCCACGGTTGGCTGGATGAAGGGATGCTGAGACAGGACAAAGAGCCTGCCTTCTATGTGACTGAGATGGACTACAGGCTGGACGGGGAGATTCGTACCCGGTTTGGTTTCATTGCATTGGTAGGACTTGAAAGGTTTGAAAAGGGGATCATACTGCCCCATGAAAAGACCTTCTCAGCCACCAACATAGACCGTCTTAAGCTCATCGAGGCATCACGGGCGAATTTCAGTCCCATATTTTCGCTATTTCCAGATCCGGAGAACGAGATCTTTAGATCGCTCCGGGCTGGTATCCAGGGGCTTCCACCGGATCTTGACTTTGAAGACCTCATGGGCTATCAGCACCGTCTTTGGCGGGTAAAAAATCGGCAGATCCACAAGGAGATTGGACAGAGGTTGGCTGACCACACCCTGTACATTGCTGACGGACATCATCGATATGAGACCGCTCTCAGGTACCGCAATCGGATTTTGTCCCAGCAGACTGCTTTAGATCCCAATGACCCCTGCAATTTTGTCATGATGTATCTAACCAGCATGCACGACTCGGGCCTTACGATCCGTCCGGCGCATCGGGTGCTTTGTGATGCAGAGAAAGCACATGTAGAGGGCTTTATTAATAAAGCCCGTGCCTATTTTGATATCGAAACACTTGATTTTGATAGTCTGAATCGCAAGCAAATTGAAAAGGCGTTTTTGAGCAAGGTAAAGACAGGTACCAATGGCACAGTCATAGGCGCAGCCTTGCGAGACGACAATGGCTTTTACGTGCTCCGGGTGAAAGAGGGGGTCATGGATCACCTTTTTGGCCAAGAAATCCCTGTACCGCTCAGAAAGCTTGATGTCACCGCAGTGACAAAGCTTGTTCTTCAAGAGATTCTAGGCCTAAATGGTGCAACCCTGGATGACGAGGGGTGCATCCTGTATACCAGCAGAGTCGATAAGGCCCTGGATGCGGTTCGTACGGGAAAATGCGCTATAGCTCTTATCCTCAACCCCACCAGGCTTGACCAGGTCCAGGAGGTCTCGGATGCAGGCCTTATCATGCCCAGGAAATCGACCTATTTCTATCCCAAGGTAATGACCGGCCTTGTCATAAACAAGATTGACGGTGGAGAAGTGAGCTAAAGTTGAGGACTCGATAGGTTTTGTTCCTTTAACTTTAGGCACGTTAGCTCACTTTAGCTCACTTTAGGCACTCCGTTATTGACCAATGACCACAACCGACAGCCTGTTTCGTGATCGGCTCAAGATCATTCAGAAAAAGAAGGGTTATAGATTTTCGATTGATGCGGCAATTCTGGCACACCATGTCCACTTGAGGGCCACAGACATCGCCGTTGACCTCGGGACCGGCTGCGGAGTAATACCCATGATCCTTTCCCTTCAGACTCCGTCGGCACACATCTACGGGATTGAGATCCAGAAGGATCTGGCAGAATTGGCTTCCGGAAATGTACGGCTAAACCACATGGAGGGAAGGATTACCATTGTGCACGGAGACATGAAGGATTTCAAGTCATATCTGACACCCGGCACGGTTGACGTTGTCTTCAGCAACCCGCCATACCGCAAGGTACTTTCAGGACGGATCAATCCGGAGGCAGAACGGGCTGTGGCACGGCATGAGATCAAGGCATGTCTTTCGGATGTGGTTTCTGTTGCCGGGGGTCTGCTGAAACGCTCTGGTCGCTTAGTGGTGATTTATCCGGCCGAGCGTGTGATCGATCTTGTCCTGCATATGCGAGCATCCAGGCTGGAGCCCAAACGGCTGAGGTTGATTCATCCTAAGCAATACTCAGGGGCTATACGGGCCATCGCAGAGGGGATAAAATGTGGCAATCCAGGATTGAATGTCGATCCCCCAATCATAATCTATAAACCGGAGGGAGGGTATACGGATGAGGTGAAAAAGATGATAGGGGAATAGAGACCTGTGATAGGGGAATGTGGTATACTGATCATCCATCACGGTTCACGGGACCGATCTTAAACCGTATATCTCCAACCACCTCTTTTCCAAGGGACTCGTTAAGTTTTCCGATCAGATCAGGCTTTAAGAATTGAAGCTGCTGCATCCATGGGGCGCTCGATACATTAACCAACAGTGATTTTCCTTTGATTGCTTCCGGCCGGGCATTTTCAGCAATTGCCGGCCCTACCACGTCCTTCCATTGCTGCCAGAGCTTGCAGGCGTTTAAATCAACATCAATTCTCGAGGCCTTTAGGGCCTGCTGCAAAATTGTGCCGAGGAGGGCAGGCTTGTCCATCTTTTTTCTCACACAAAACCCTATAATCTGCCAAAATGCTAACTGTCAACAGGAACTATTTCGATTTTCCTTGACTATGGGGGCGTGGCAACTATATCATAATGTCGTTTTAAACGTATAGGAATTTCCATTTTGAGCGGCGTAGCCGCGTTGCATGAAATCGCGTAGCGATTTTATCAAAACTCTGAGCAATAGGAGTAGCTGATGGCCTGGGATTGGGATAAGTTAAAAAAACAGCAGCAAGGCCCTGGCGGAGGTATGCCACCAGGGGTGGATGAGTTGGTTAAAAAGTTTAAGAATTTGAAACTGCCTGGTGGCTGGATCATCATACTTGTTGTCCTCCTTATTTATTTTGGCAGTTCAAGCGTTTATAGCGTAAAGGTGGATGAAGTAGGGGTCGTTCAGCGGTTTGGCAAGTATGTCCGCACCGCTCAACCCGGACTCGGTTTTAAGCTCCCCACGGGCATTGAGAAAGTGACCAAGGTCCCCATAAGGCGCATCGACAAAGAAGAATTCGGTTTCCGGACCGT
>DAOURD010000222.1:0-4101 GCA_030625295.1 Desulfobacterales bacterium
AAAATCTGAACCGTTGATTCGTGAGTCATGAATGGAGAAGGCATCAGGGAAACTAGGAGAGCATATGTCATCCCCTCCTAAATTTGAGGATATTGAGGCCCGCCCGCCTCGCCTGAGCTCGCGATGTCGGACAGGCATGGCAGTTGGCCCGGGAGCTAACTCGCAAGGTCTATGGCTTGTGACAACATTAGTCATTTGTCATTGGGGAAATTGTGATATAAAATTGGAGGATTTGATTCGGAGACAAACCTGGAGTTTGTTTGTTTTCTTAGGTAGGTAGATTCCCGATTTCATAATTTAACCCTGAACGGTGAACCCTGAACCTGTGAACGCCTATGTCTTATACATGGCGAAGATACTACTGGTACAAGCCTTTTTTATTCGCAAGGAAATTATGGAAATTGAGGACGTTTCAATGAGTGGAAAGCCAAGTTATGAAGAATTGGAACAAAGGGTTAAGGGGTTGGAACGGGAAGCTGGTGATCGCAAGCGTGCGCAGGATGCCTTGCGCGAGAGCGAGGCCAGTTATCGGCTGCTTTTCTCTGCCGAACCTGATGCTATCATAATCGTGGACGCCCGGACGAAACGGATCGTTGATGCCAACGCAGCGGCCTTGACGCTCTATGAATACAGCCGTGATGAGTTCTTGCGCCTTAGGGCCATAGAAATTTCGGCCGAGCCGGAAAAGTCAATCGCGCACATCCAAGAAGTGGCGTCCGGGATGCCTGCCGTTGCGTCGCCCGGCCCTGTCCAGCGTCTTCATAAGAAGAAAGACGGTACGATCTTCCCGGTGGAGATCTCTTCCGGGGTATTACTGCTCCAGGATCGCAGGATGCTCTGCGCCATCATCCGGGACATCACAGAGCGCAAGCGGGCAGAGGAAGCAATACACGAAAGTGAGGAGAAATACCGCAGACTTTTCGACGAATCCATTGATGCAATCTACATTACGAGCCGGGAGGGTAAATTCCTTGACGCTAACCAAGCCGCCATAGAACTTTTCGGTTATGCCAGGGAGGAGCTGATAAACAATATCAATATTCGAAAACTATACATTTATCCTGGCGATAGAGACAAATTTCAGCAGGAAATAGAGGAAAAAGGGTCCGTTAGAAATTATCCTATAGAGTTTCGCAAAAAGAATGGAACAGGGATGAACTGTCTCCTCACGTCTACTTTGCGGGTTTCCAGTGATGGCGATATTCTCGGATACCAGGGTATTATTCGGGATATCACGGAGCGAAAGCTGGCGGAAGAAGCGCTCAGGGAAAGCGAAAAAAAGTACAGTACTCTGGTCGAAAACTCTCTGACCGGCATATATATCGACCAAGACGAGAAGATCGTGTTTGCCAATAACAGGTTTGCTGAGATTTACAGGTACCCAAAAGGACAATTGATAGGTATTGAGACCTGGAAGCTGGTCCACCCTGAGGACAGATCCCTGACCATACAAATGAGGGCCAGAAGGCTAAGCGGAGAAGATGCACCATCGGAATACGGGGCGCGGGGACTGACAAAGGATGGCGAAACCATTTGGATTACAAGAAGGAACGCTCGCATAGAGTACAAGGGAAGGCGTGCTATACTGGGTAACATCGTAGATATCACAGAACAAAAGCGGGCAGAGGCAGAACTTAGAAAGACAAACGAGGAGCTTAAGAACTTTGTCGATGCTGTCTCCCACGACCTGAAAACTCCGGTCATTGCCATCCATGGATTTGCTTCTCGGCTGCTCAAGAACTATCAAGAAAAATTGGGGGACAAGGGCAGCCGGCAACTCGAGCAGATCATGGCCAGTGCCCGCCGAATGGAGCTGTTGGTCTCTGACCTCCTGACGTTGTCAAGGATTGGTCGGATAGTCCCTACTTTTGAGCATGTTGCCTCGCGTGAAATAGTAAGAAATGTAATCTCAGGTATCCAAAATAGGATCAAGGAAAAGGGGATAGAGGTTGTTGTCGCCGACAATCTTCCGACCATCTACTGTGATGGAGAACGGATCTATCAAGTCTTCGAGAACCTGCTGGTAAATGCCATCAAGTTTACAGCGGATGTTAAGAAGCCTAAGATCGAGATTGGTCACGAAGATGGGGGAGATCTCCATCTGTTCTATGTAAGGGATAATGGGATCGGGATTGATCCCGAACATCACCTGAGAATCTTCGAGATGTTCCATCGGTTAAGGCTAAAGGAAGACAAGGAGGGAACAGGTTTAGGGCTTGCAATTGTTGATAGGATAGTAAAGAACCATGGTGGAAAGGTCTGGGTAGAGTCGGAAAAGGACAAGGGGGCAACATTTTATTTTACCGTGCCTAAGAGGTCTTGACTGCTATAGACTCAGACCTCTTCCAAAAGTGATGACCAGAGATTCCCAATCCGGTAGCCGGAGGTCTATGACCTCTTACCAGGCTGCTGCCCAAACAACAAAAGTAAGGGCCTCAACGGAATCGAAAATCAAGCGAAACGTTCTAGAAACGACCGATCGATCTTCGTAAGACCCGGTGTCATTCAGAAGAGCAGAAGGGGGCTGAAGAGTGGAAATGTCGAGTACAAGCTGGTATAGTATGAAGCTATAAGAAGGGAACGGGGGGTTGATGGGGGGTTACAAACTTACTGGTAGGCAGGAAAATCATCCTGTCTCATGGGTGATGGAGACACAAGCAGACCGATGAAACATAACTTCGTAGAGCACCTTAACGAGAAAGTCATATTGGGAGATGGCGCCTTTGGTACCTATCTCTTTGAAAAAGGTGTAGACCTCGCAAAGAATACTGATTTGCTTAACATCAGCGATCCGGACCTGGTCTATTCCATTCATGAGGAATACATTCGGGCCGGAAGCGAACTCATTGAGACCAATACATTTGGGGCCAATCGTTTCAAAATGCTCAGGGTCGGCCGGGAACACAGGGTTCGGGAAATTAATCTGAAGGGGGCTGAGCTGGCATGCCGGGCAGCAGGGCATGATATCTTTGTGGCCGGATCCATCGGCCCGACTGGCGTAAATTTTCCACTTGAGAGTGGTGAGGTTGAATCCGGCACAGTGCAGGAGGCCTTTGTTGAACAGATGACCGCCTTGCTGGAAGGCGGGGTGGATCTGTTCATTCTTGAGACCTTTACCTACCTGGACGAGCTGCTTCTGGCCATTGAAACGGCAAAGAGAATTTTACCCGAAATTCCGATTGTGGCCCAGATGGTCTACCCGTTCCACGGGCGGACAGCCATCGGCCTGGACGCCTTGGATTGTGGCAGGGCGGCAGCCGCTGCTGGGGCCACAGTCGTTGGTACCAATTGCGGACGGGGAGTCAAGGCCATGCTTTCAGCAGTTGAGCGGCTGTCTCCCCTCAAGGATGCAGTTTTTCTTTCAGCGTTCCCCAATGCCGGACTTCCTGAGATCGTGGAACACCGCATGGTGTATTCGACACCGCCTGTCTATATGGCCGAAAAAGTAGCTGAAATGGTCAGGTTCGGAGTCCGGTTGATCGGCGGGTGTTGCGGTACTACACCAGCCCATATCCATGAATTCAGAAAGCACCTCCACATCAAGCGGCACAAGGCCACACGGGTCGTAACCGGCGTAGAGAAATCCTCTGATTTGCCCGAAGACAGAAAGGACCCCATTGGCAGGGGCGGAATGATCGAGAGCCTGAGATCCGACCGCATCCCTGTGCTTGTGGAAGTGGATCCTCCCAGGCATCTGGATATAGAGGGAGTTCTCACGGGCGCACGGGCCTTGGTCGAGGCCGGTGCAGATGCCATCACCCTTGCCGAACATCCACTGGCCGTTCTCCGAGCGGACAATCTGTCTCTTGCACACAGGATACGAGAGGAAACCGGGGCCCAGACAGTGCTTCATCTGACCTGCCGGGATCGCAATATCTTGGGCCTTCAGGCACAGATTATGGGAGCTCACGTCCTTGGGTTAGAGGCCATTTTGGCTGTAACTGGAGATCCGGCTACCTCCACGGATCAACCCGGTGTAAGCGGTGTGTTCGATGTCCGCTCCTTTGGTCTGGTGCAGATGATAAGTCAGTTCAACTGTGGCCTGAACATGGCAGGGGCCTCAATGAAAAAGCAGACCAATTTCTCTATTGGTGTGGCCTT
>DAOURD010000298.1:0-3383 GCA_030625295.1 Desulfobacterales bacterium
AAGTCGGGCGGGACTTGAAGAAACTTTTCCTAAAGATTGGTTTCATTCCTTTAACCCTGGCCCAGCCAATTACCAGGGCGGGCTTTAGGCACTTTAGTTCACTTTAGGCACTCCATCAATAAATAATAAATCGGTTAACGATTTAGCGCAAGCTTCATTTCATGTCCGAATAACGAATAGCGAAGGCAGAAAGGAGCTGAAATGAAACGCTGGGAAGACAAGTCCTGGACACGCTCCATGAGGATCACGCTGGACTTTGGCGGCATGATGGCTGACGCTGTTGGACGCCGGCACGGTCTGACCGTGGAACAGATCGACGCCATGTCAGAGCGGTTCAAAGTTGTTCATCAGAACCTGCAACAGCGAAGGAAAGCCGGAGACCTACCATTTTACGAACTCCCCTACGACCAGGCGGCCTTAAAGAAGGTCTTGAAGACAGCCGGGAGGGTCATCAAGGAGTGTGAAGACTTTGTCGTTCTTGGCATCGGGGGATCGACCCTTGGCGGTATTGCCCTGTTTCGGGCTCTTGCTCATCCACAGCACAACCTCCTTCCGGAGTCTAAACGGAAGGGCCTGCCGAGGGTTTTCTTTGCAGACAATATTGACCCTGAAGGCTTTAGCGCCCTGCTGAACCTGGTCAATCTTGAAAAAACGGTATTTAATGTTATTAGCAAGTCCGGCGGAACAGCTGAAACCATGAGCCAGTTTATCATAGTGCGGGACAGACTGATAAGAAAACTTGGCCGCAAAAGACACACACCCCACATAATTGCTACGACAGATCCCGAGCACGGTCATTTGAAAGCCCTTGCCAGGGAACAAGGATACGAGACCCTTTCGATTCATCCGGGCGTGGGAGGACGTTTTTCCGTTCTTTCTCCGGTTGGGCTTCTTCCGGCAGCCGTGGCCGGTATTGATATTGCCGAACTTCTTGCCGGAGCACGAAATGCGGACAGGTCCTGCAAGAAGGGAGGCCTGTGGAAAAACCCGGCGGCCATGAATGCCGTACTTCAGGTGTTGGCCTACACCGCAAAAAAGAAGCCCATCTCTGTCATGATCGCCTATTCAGATGCCCTGCGGGATGTAGCCGACTGGTACCGTCAACTCTGGGCAGAAAGCCTGGGCAAACGACTCGACGTGAACGGTCGGGTAGTGCATGTAGGACCAACTCCGGTAAAGGCGCTCGGTGTCACTGATCAGCACTCCCAACTCCAGCTCTACATGGAGGGCCCCTTTGACAAGGTTATTACCTTTCTTACGGTTGGAAGATTCCGAAAAACCGTCAAGATTCCCGCAGGCTTCAATCATATTGATGGGCTCAGCTACCTGGGGGGTCATACGCTGAATGATCTGATGCAGGCCGAAGAGCAAGCCACCGAGTTTGCCCTGACACAGGCCCGCCGCATTCACACCGGAATAAGGCTTCCTGAAATCAATCCCTTTACTGTGGGGCAGCTTCTGTTCCTGCTTGAGGTTCAGACCCTGTACGCAGGCGGGCTTCTCGAGATCAATCCGTTGGATCAGCCGGGCGTTGAGGCCGGCAAAGAATTTACCTACGGGATGATGGGACGAAAGGGCTTTGAGGACAGAGCCCAATTGATCGCTTCAAAACGTCAGGAGATAGGGTCCTACCGGATAATGGTTTAGAGTGTATACTTGAAACGGTCATAACGGGCCAAACCGGCTAAACGGGCCAAACCGGCACATGATGGACCCAAAGGATATAGAACGGATAAAACCCTTTAAACTCGTTAAGTATTTTACTCTTACCAGCCTTATTGTAATCCTTCTGGGCTCTTTGGCCTTGTCCATGGTGATCGCCCATCGAGCCGAGACGGTGCTCTTGAAAAAGAGTGAAGATTATGCCCTGTTGATGGCAGAAAACCTCAACCATCAAGTATTCCTTCAGTTCATTATCCCTGCGGCCCTTCAGTTTGGTCAAGTCATTCAACTGCGGAACAAGGTTCTGTTTGACCGCCTCGACCAGGTGGTCAGGAACACCCTTCACAGCTTCAGTGTGGAAACGGTCAACATTTTTGACCGTGAACAGAATGTGATCTTTTACAGCTTTGACAAAGAGCTGGTAGGGAAAAAGGGCTTGGGAGGCATTGATTATCAGCAAGCGCTTCTTGGCAAATCACGCTCCAGGCTGATTCGCAGAGGAGGATTCTGGGGCATAATGTTCGGAGCCCCAAAAGAAAGCGAGCTGCGAACATACGTACCTTTGAGGGCCGAAAAGCCCCTGTCAAACATCGAGGGGCCCATCCTCGGGGTGTTCGAGATTGTTCAAGACCTGTCTGAGGATTACCGGACCATCAGTCATTTTAAGCACAGGATTATTGTCACGTCTGTTGCCATTATGGGCGTCCTTTTTCTTATTCTTCGGCATGTTGTCAAACGGGGTGAGGAGATCATCGAAAAACGGGCACAGGAGCGACTCCTTCTAAAGGAGAAGTTGAGCCATGCTCAGCGGTTGGCGAGTCTTGGCGAAATGGTGGCCGGCATCTCCCATGAGATCCGCAACCCCCTGGGAATCATTAGCAGCACGGCAGAGCTTTTGAAACAGAAGCTGGCCCGTACTGACCGTGAAGTCCAGCTTGCAGATGTTATTGTTCAGGAGGCCTGTCGGCTCAACAGCATCGTAACCGATTTTCTGGATTTTGCCCGGCCTCAGGCACCCAACCTCATGCCATGTAAAGTGGATGAGGTCATAGAGAACAACCTTACGTTCCTTGCTCCCGAGATCAATAAGAACGGCTACCAGGTCCATAAGCGATTTGCCGGCCATATCCCGGAGATACAAGCCGATCCCGGGCTGCTGTATCAGGCATTTCTGAATATCCTGATAAATGCCATGCAGGCCATGCCAGAAGGCGGGGCCATATACATTGAGATCTCTGCCCGTAAACATACCCTGACGATCTCTTTTGCCGATGAGGGAGCCGGGATTCCCGATGAAACCCTGAACAAAATTTGGGAACCGTTTTTTACCACAAAGGATAAGGGAAGTGGATTGGGACTCCCGATTGTCAAGAAGATCGTAGAGGGGCACGGCGGCATCATTGAGATTGAGAATCGTCCCGAGAAGGGGGCTCAGGTGACGATTACTCTGCCGGTAAACCGCATGGCGCAAAGAGCATAGCGCATAGGGTATACGGTTTTGCGCTTTGCTCTATGCCCTATGCTCTATGCCGTTTGGCCTTTACGCTATGCTCTTTGCCCTATGCGCGGCCGGATACTGAACAACGAACAGGAATAGACCCATGGAAACAATCCTCATTGTGGACGACGAAAAAAACTACCTCGTGGTTCTGAGTGCCTTTCTGTCAGGGGAAGGGTATGAAACACTGACAGCCGACAGCGCTCAACAGGCCCTTGAGGTT
>DAOURD010000019.1:0-8932 GCA_030625295.1 Desulfobacterales bacterium
GGGCTCAAGGAATTCGATGCCGACTCCGGTATAAAAGACATCGGGATCAAACTGACTTCCGGCATCCGTCTTCGGAAAAATTTGAGACTCGCGCTTAGCCTCCAATACAAGCGGCTAATTGGTGACGCTTCGGACAGCCCCATTGTTGACGACGAAAATCAGTTCCTGGCGGGAGTGGGAATTGTGTACTCGTGGGGCTCCGAAAAACTGCAAAAGGAGATTCAAAAAGAAGAATAGTAAGCTCAGCCTTTCCAACCGATTAAGGAAAAATTCTATCGAATTCTTAATATTTTGGGTTGCCTAAGGCTTGATGTTCTCGTACCTGTCCTCACCTGTTAATATGTCTTTCCCATACAACCCAATGGATTGAACCTTTGGAAGCATTCCACCTTCAATCGTTGTAATATAGATTTTCTCAATAAAGGCCGGTTGGTCGTCGATCCTGGTCTCTCCGCGATATACACTATCTACCGGATAGACCTTGATTTTTCGACCGATTTTAGCCCTCATCTCTAGGATAGCGAAGTTGCCCTTGGCGTCGTATTTGGTCTTAAACCCGTAGGCCCACCTTCTTTGAGTGGATGAGAGTTCCTTTCGCTGTCCGTCCTTAGCCAGTCTAATCCAGTAGGCAATTACCGCTTCCTTCGAATAGATCTTTCCGTCAGGTGTCAACTGAACGTCATATTGAACGATATTGGCATTCTTGCTCCGTTCGATCCTAAATACATGTCTGGTCTCTAGATCTTTGGAAAAGGACTTGGATGGAACAGCCATCATGACGCAAACAAGGATAAAAATGTAAGTGCTGATTGAACGAAATGTGCATAATCGAATCATTTCAGACCTCCTGGCTCTTGGTTCTTTTCGAAAGAATTGCTGTAAATACCCAGGTTCAAGGCTAAAGGATTCAGGGTCAGGAAAACGTCAACGTAGGTGAAATGACGTGGCCTTGACAACAGGGAAAAAGCGTTGGTTTTATGCGGTCCAACGTGCTGCACAGATCTTCCGGGATAGCATCCAGAAACGGCGACGGCTTCGCAATCTACATAAAATAGGCTTTCACCGTGAATTGCTGATCACGAAACATAACTCAAATAACCGGTTAGAATCCCGCTCTCCATAGTTGGTTAAGCGATTCTCGGTTAAGATATTCCCCAATATATGCAAGGTATGGATCGATGTGCTCCCGGCACCGAACCGGCTGGAATCGTTCCAGTTGCTGTCGGCGCTTTTGACGTATTGCACTGTTCAGACGTTTACCTACACGTTTCTTGTCCTGGGTCAAGCTACTGAGATCAGCCAGCCGGACCTTATCTTGTTTCGTGCGACACCAGTTTTTTGGTCCCCAGGTCTCCGCACCGCTTCCCAGACCAACGCCAGACCTCCACAGATAGTGCTGGACTTCAATAATTGCATCCCAATTAAACGAATCTAGGGGCGTATCATTACCAAATACTTCGACCCGGCGTTGAATGTAGGCAGGGCCCTGATACCGGTTAGTCTGACCCTCCCATACAAAACTAACATCGACTTCGTCGACAATCTCCGTTTCGGGAAAACAAGGAAAAATATCGATAGTCTCTGACTGATAAAGCATACGAAAAACCCGACCAGCCATAGCGGCCTTCTTAATGCGTTTTGCCCTGCGAAAATGCTCAAGCAACCATTCCTGCCACCCTTTTTGCCGGACAGTCAATGGCCCATCGGGTCTTAGAAATTTAATCACAGACTCTCTTTGCGGCATATCAAGGGCTATAAAATATCTCCCAGCCGCCAAAAAATTAAACTCTCCACTAATCTTCATGCACTCCAAACCCAACGTAGAGACTTTCCTGAAAATTATGACCAGAAATTTGGAAACTCATTAACCTGATGATATCGTGGCCGAGGCTTTTTAAGATGCCGAACATCTTGATATTTCGCGCCGTCATATTTTTGATTATCCTCCGGTCAGACTATCAACCTGGCAACCAGGGGTGGCGGGGGATCCAAAAATGGGAGGTCCAAGACGGTCTGATCAAATGTGCCCTGAAGCCTTGGATGGTTGCTGGCTCGAATTGCCACCCAGCTTAATAACAAATTCAGCCAGTCTTAAATCAAACTCAGTATCAATGTTTGCCATGATTTCATTGATTAAAATAAATGATGTCTTATCACCTTTGATGCTTTTTTTATTGATGATACAATCCCGGGTAATGGCGTATGCCACGCCGTTTTTGTGGTACACCGGCGTAAGCTGCTGTCTGGCAATTATGTTCGCCCCGGCTGGGTCATAATAATCCAGGTTGTCCTTTCGAATTACAAGCTGTTTCAGGGGATGCGCCTTGGCGTCTGTCTCGCTGACGGTCCATACGGCATCAAAACCCCCTTTGATGAGTTTCTCTATGGATGCCGTCACATGGTCTGGTTGACGCAAGGGAGAAGTCGGCTGCAGCATTACTATGACATCATACTGTCTTCCATCGATTTGTTCGCATTCCAGCAAGGCATGATTGAGCACCTCCCAGTCACCCACAAAATCCCCGGACAAAGCCTTTGGCCGCATAAAGGGCACGTCCAGGCCGCTTTCCTTTGCTATTTGAGCTATTTTTTCATGATCCGTCGAAACGACCGCCCTGTCCACGTATGGAATCTGTTTTACCACACGTCCGACAAGGACAACGAGGGGAACACCGTTCAGTTTGCGGATGTTTTTCAGTTTCATGCCCTTGCTCCCACCGCGTGCGGGTACTACCACCAGTATGGTCTTGTTTTCAAGCACTGATTATCCTTTTGTCCAATTTGATATACACAGACCATCCATGGCATTCCCGAGGTCCTCGAATCGAAACCGTTCGTTAACAAAGAGAAAAGGGCATCCGTTTTTCATCGCTGATTCTCTATCGGATTCTCCATCTCCCACGACAAGCACCTGAGCGTTTTTCAACCCTTCTAATGCAATGATACGCCGGAGTGTCTCATGCTTTTCATTCGGCCATCCAAACACGGCACGAAAATAGCCATCCCATTTTCTGAATCGAACAATCTCTTTCAGATTGGCATCAGGGGTGGTGGAACTCACGTATAGTCCATATGCCGACGAAAATTTTCTGAGCGCCTCTTCCGCTCCTGCCTTCTCCGGGCAGGTTTTTGCCCCTGCCACAACAATTTCGTTGTAAAACCCGGCCAGCTCTTTGACTTTTTCCTTTAAAAGCGCATCGTTCCTGTAACCAAGTCTCAGGAGAATCTCTTTCAGGATGACGTAACGGCTTTGTTCAAATATTTCAGAAAGGACCACACGAATGATTGAGGCATGGCGGTCATTGTCTGGGAACAGTTTAAAATACGCATCGTATTTTAACTGGTTTGAGTCAATAAGCGTTCCGTCAAAGTCAAAGACAATTACTTGTATTCCCACATAACCCTCGTTATGAAACGTAGCTAAAAACTCACATTAGGATGCCTGCTTTTCAATTACATTCCAGTTGGAGATGACTGTTTTCCTCGCCTCCCTGGGGAGTCTTGCTATCCTATCATCCTCATAGAAAGAGTCATTATCAAAGTGGGTGGTACTCACTTCCTCAAAAATTGCACCATCAAGGGTATGGAATTTATGCCATTCACCAGGTCTTACCAGAATAGTATCCCCTATCTGCGGTTTGATCCTTTTTCCGTCCAGTTCTACCTCCAAATCCCCGTATAACAACTGGAATGTTTCTTCCTTTTTTTTATGAAAATGGTAGGGATGTTTCTGTCTGGGGAGCTGGATGATTAGTTTTTTGCAATACTTGCGGTTGATACAGTTCATGATGACCGCACCGAATTCCCTGAACCGTTCAAGACCATAGTGGTGGGACAACTCAATGGAGCTGTCCTTTCCGATATGTATCCTCGCCTTGTGGAGCATCCCTTTCACCTGAAGCATGATGCGGTAAATTATCTCTTCCGGGGGCAATATAGTGTTGGCAACAGCCATATTTACAGGCTCGTGCGGAGAATAATCCTTGTCAGCCTCAACCCCATCAAACCAGTCGCCACTTGTAAGCTGGCCGTCACTGAGCGGCATTGCAAAATAGACCCTGTCCCTCTTAAGCTTATCACCTTTCTTGATCTCCTCCCTTGCGAATACCCCCCGCATGAGTGAGCGTAAAGAGGCAATCTCTTCAGGAGAGGCAGGGCTGCGATGCTTTCCGCCACAGGCCGCTACGGCCTGTTTGTGTGCCTCAATCCATCGGGCGATTTGCTCAGGTCTGGAGGAATATCTGTTTAACTTATGTTCTTCTGTCTCCATTCCTACGTGCCTTTCGAACAGCCTTGCGCCCTTTCCATAAGCAATTTGAATGGCCGCGTAGTTGTCAGGGTCCTCATGGGTGGAGAACCCAATGGGCACGTCCGGGAACCGCTCTTTCAGCACGTTGATCTGATTCAATCTCAGCTTGTCGTTCGGCGTAGGATAGATGGCCACACAGTGCATCAAGGCAAAGTGCATGTTTCTTGATTCGAGAAAACTCACCAGCCTGTCTATCTTGTCCATGCTTAACCCTGCAGTTGAGACAATGACGGGTTTGTTCACCTGGGTAATCCGTTCAATAAGAGGCCTGTCACTTGCGGAACAACTGGCCACTTTGATAATTTCAATGCCCAAATCAAGGATAACGTCCACGGATTCTTCGTCAAACGGGGTGCATATCGTATGCATCCCATTCTTAATGACGGCTTTAGTAAGTGTCTCGTATTGCTGTGCGGTCAAGGCCGTTTCCATGAATCTCGGGATATGTTTTACATCCTTTCTCTGTTTGTAATCCGGATGAATAAAGGTATCCAATTGCCTGAATTGAAACTTGAAAGCGGCACGGACACCGGCCTTTCTGGTTACATTACCCATTGCATTAATGATGTTGAGGGCATGCTTCATGTCGCCTTGGTGGTTGTTGGCAAGATCGAGAATAAACAGATCGTTAAAATTAAAGTTGTGCATAAAATTTACCTCGTTTCCAGACAGGCGCTTATTAGGATATCTCAAAGGCCTCTGGCCCGTATCCCCCGTCGTAGTTGATCTTCACGGTTCTCTTGTGTCGATGGGAGACATGGGCGGCAGCTACAACCAACATGGTCTCAAGCCCTCTCTCAAGCGATATGGGAGCGTCCGCTGGATCCCCCCCGTTCAGGATAACTTCAATAAAGTCTATCTCTCCTTTGAAGTCGTCGGGACGCGTTTTTTGAATCATTTCCTCTATAACCTCTCCTTTTCCATCCCGGTAACGTACGGCATCATGTCCGCCATCAAGATTGACAAACCATTCAAGAAAGCCGTTGGAGCCTTGAATTCGCACCTTTTTTTGCGGGGGCTCAGTAACCACATCCTGGGCGATGTCTCCCACGAGACCAGTCTGGGTCTTGACATTCAGCAGACAAATCCGGTCATATTTAACAATACCATCTACTACCACATCCATTGTGGAGGATACCTCAACGATCCTTCCAGCGTTAACAAGATGGGCAAACCGCTGCCAGATGTTTATGGCGTGAGAATGTTCTCCGCCAGCTCCGCCTCCACGTTCAGAAAAACCGAGGTAGGTGTCCTTGGGGCCGCTCAGCCATGGATGGGCGGTGAAAATACCGCCCCAATGTTCCCTGAAACAGGCGCTGATAGTGATCGGATCGCCAATCGTGTTTTTTGCAAGAATCCGGGCCGCGCGCCTGGAATTCTCGGTCAGGCTATGGTTATAACCGACCGCAACGAATGTCCCGGTGGCCTTTTTAAGGTCGACAATCCTCTGGACCCCATCGAGAGAGGGCGTACACAAAGGCTTCTCAATAAGCAATACTTTCGGTGGGTTGTTTTCCAACACCCTGGTTGCCACACTAATGTGGGTGTCCGGAGGGGTGCCTATTATGACCATGTCAAAACCTTCACCTGAGCCAGTATCTGCCTCTGAAAGGAGTATGTCCGGGTCCCAGCGTCCATAGCGGGACGGATATATGTCCTCGCGTGTTCGTTTCAGTGCATCATGGTCAATGTCGCATATAAGAACATCCCACCCCTTGGTACGGCAGACATGTGCCAAATGGTTGCCGATAGAACCGGCGCCGTAGATTTTTACGCTGTACACGAGAATATCTCCTTTAATTGATGCTGATCCTGAATATATGCTTAGATACCTGTGTAACCTTGATGGTCTCAAAGCGATTAAGCAATCTTCCCATGCATGCTATCTTTCTCATGATTTCCGACACAGAAATATCTGGAAAGCGATAGGCATGGTAGGCTAGATTATTTCGATGCCCGGGTCGATGCATATTGATACGTTTCGACATTGTCCGCAAGTGGTTTTGGATCCAGCCATGGACATAGGCGTTCAATGATGTAGCCGGGGGTTGTCTCTTGTTGTAGCCTCCGGCCTCCAGGACCTGGATAATCCGTTCCGCTGCCAAAGGGCCGTCAAGCCCCGCGATGTGCCGATCCAATATCCTTCGACGCTCAGCATAATCAAGCGGCCCGAGTTTTCCTTTCACGATGGCACGAACCGTCGTGCAGAGTTCATCGAGTGAAAAGACACACCGGCTCACCAAACCAGGCAATTCAAAGTCGAACATCTCTGATTTCACTGGCTGGTAGTTCACAGTCGGCGTGCCGAGCACCGCAGCCTCCACTTGGGTCGTACAGTCATTCGCAATTAATGCCTGTGCTGCCATCAGCCACGGAATTACGCTCCCATCGTTTGCCACATGCAGATTGTCACACCGTGCAGCTATGGCATGCCATGGACCTTGGTTCTCAGCCGGGTGAGGCCGGACGACCACATTAGAGTTACCCAGCGACTCACAAAGTGATGGAAGCATCTCCTGAAAGTAATTAAAAAGGGCAAGTTTATGCCGACCTTTACCGATATCAAATCGATTCGCCGCATCGGTGCCATCTTTTGCCATTGCCTTTTTAAGTTCGCTGAGCTCCGGATAAAAATGGTTTACCTTGCTAAAGTTTGTGTTGACCAGCACGAAGTCTCTGAACCGTTCACGAATCGCATCTGCGTCTGACCGGTAAAACTCGCGAAGTTCCGGCCGCATCAAGTCGACGCGGGGATTCCCGGTAATATGGATTTCCGCTCCATGATAGCCGGGATACTTGCGAAAGGTGCTCGCGTCATCCGGGCCCCACGCAATCAGGTGGGAGACTTGCCGCATAGTGATAGGTGACAGTCGCCACCGGTAATATTCAGGGTCTGGTTCACGCAGCAGGCCTTCCTCATCCCACGCAACGATTTCATGACCAAGCTTGCGCATAATGTCGAACATACGAATGCTTAACGAACGAATGCTCTTGGCAAGATAAACGCCCCTCGGAATCGAGTCTACCCGGAAATGGAGAAACGCCCGTGAGCCTATAATGACAGGAAAACCGCTCTCAACCGCAATACAACCCAAGAGAAGTTTGGCATCCATCTCCCGGACTTGCGTCTCTACCGGAATAATAAGGGTTGAAGGTGAAATAGTCATAACAGCTGCTTTTAATCCCTGCGAACTGCCAAGGCCTCCCAGCGCTTGGCAAACGCATCAAAGAGTTGATCATTGGTGGAAATAGCGCCAATCTCATGATTGAGCCAATAAGATCGAGTTGTCCAGTTAAAGCTGCCGAAAATAACCCAGCGCCGGCCATCCTTCTCCGCAAGCACGAACTTGTTATGCATCGGAAGACCCTTAGGATGAATAACGCGCCGGAACGGGATTCCGGCTTGAATCAGCATCCGCTCTACCCCCACAGGGACCCGTCTCAGTGTTGGTTCAGCCAATATCTTTACTATTGCGCCACTGTGGACAAGTCGTATCAAGGCCTTGACGATTGGCGCCCCTTTGATGTGTGACGCAGCAATTCGTATCCGCGCGCCCGCTCCAAGCCGTGAGAGAAACCGTATTACAGGATGCGGCCGTATCCGTGGCCAAAAATAGATATCGGTGTCCTTCCCTTTCACCGCTTTGTTTGCAGTCGGGGAAAAACGATAGAACATGATACGTTTCGTCTGGTGGATCCACCGGGCATGTTCAACCAGCCTTTCAACCAGCCTGGGGTCATCAAGCCCAACCAGGACATTGTGACCGTGATCCTGGTCACCGATTTCAGCTATGATAGCTGGATCATCCCCTGGACCATTTCCGGACGGGTTAAAGGAACCGATAAAGGCAGTCGGCCTCGGGTGGGAAAAGCAATAGAGCTTTTCATGCAAATGCGGTTTCCAAACTATCCCGGGAGAGGTTGGCACCCGCTGCAGGGACACGGTACGAAACCCTTCGCCTAAGCCATTCGGGCCAGACAACATTCCAATTACATTCTCATTGGCATACGCTGTTCGAGGATGACGCTCCAGTGTCACAGTAACCTTGATGCCTTGCCGGTGGGCACGGATTAATTCCTCGGCCAGCATCCGGTCACGAAAGTAGTATGTTACCCAATCAATGGTTCCGCCGGGCGGCACCGCAGCGATACGTTCCGCTAGGAGGTCACGCAAGCAGTATGCCGGCATATCAGGACCGCCGAAATGGACCTCGCAAAAGGGCCTCGCTTCTCTCTTCTTCATGTTATGCGTCCGGCCATTGCCAAGATTCCAAAAATCAGGATAAGCCCTTCTTCGTGCAATACCCGCCTGTCTCACATTCAGGATGCGGGTGTAACATCCAAAGGGCTATCGACCGCGGTTGACTGCGCATCCAGGGTTATGGCACCTTCTCTCAGATCGGAAAAGACCTTGCAGATGTAGTCTATTTGTTCCTGAGTATGCGCTGCGCTCACGCTACAGCGAACCAGGGACGCGCTGTCCGGTGTGGCCGGGGGCAATGCCAGATTCACATACACCCCGCGATCCAAAAGATTGCCCCAGAGGACGAGGGCCTGTTTTACACTCGGCAAGCGGACTGCAACAATAGGACTGATCTCCGGGCCCAGGCTGAAGCCCATATC
>DAOURD010000219.1:0-4130 GCA_030625295.1 Desulfobacterales bacterium
GATATAATCGACCCCTGCTTCGGCCTCGGCCACGGCCAATTCCTGGATCGGCTCTGGGTTCCTTTCCTTCATGGCTTGACCAATTATCTTGACCATAATATTCAGATTTTCACCGATCAGAATCATGAAACCTCCTCAAAACAAAGTGCCTAAAGTGAGCTAAAGTGAGCTAAAGTGCCTAAAGTTAAGAGATGAAACACAGTTGTATTGGTTTTATTGATTCCGTTGGTTCGATTGGTTAGAAACCACTGAAACTAATCCAACCAAATCCAACTAATGAAACAAGTAATCAAACAAGTAATCAAACAGTTTCTTTAAGTCCCTGGCCCAGACCGGGACAACAGGCTCAGGAGATTAATTTAAGCATGTAGCGCCAGGGCGGGCCTTAACTTTAGCTCACTGTTTTATGCTTTCCATTCCTTCAAATAAGCCGGGATGTGAGCCGACTCTCTTGGCCCGACCAAGACATCCCAGTCTCCGAGTTCCTCTTCGAGGTCTCCCGAGATGGCCGCGGCGTAACCGGGTATGACAATTTTCTTATGCCTGACTTTGTCCATGATGCCGCATTTTTTCAGAGAGATACCTACTGCGTCCCCCACAAATTTTCCGGCTGCCCAGGCCGTGAGTACAGAGAGCCCCTCAGTGTCCACAATAACCAGCCATGCCGGAACACGGCTTGACTCAATCTCGCCTGACACGATAAAGTATGTAAGAGAGAAATTGCAAGTAATCAATACGGGAGAATCCTCATTGGGCCCTCCAATTTCGTAGATGCCCGGAGAGGTGGCCATGGGACGCTGCGGGTCTGTATAGATGTTCATGCGAGCCAGCAGCAGCGGAAAGAGGCTATGTCCCTGTAAATCTGAAAGGACAATAATTCCGCCGTACTTTGCCACAAATATAGAGGCAATCAGTGTTTCTTGCATGAAATCATCGGTCATCTCACACGGCAAGGTAATGGTCGGAAAGCCCAGAGGTTTGTATTTCTTGAGAAGGGCACCTCGACGGATCAAAACCTGGTCTTCAAAGGCTTTCCTGATAGCCCGCGCCCCCGAGTCAATGATCAGATTCTTCAAACCATCTCCCGTCAGCTTTGTCGTCAGCTCTGCTACCTCCTCCAGACCATTGCCTTTTACGGCCAACGGACAGCCAGAATCTTTGGCCATGCCGGCCATCTGGTCCACGTTTTCCTTGGTTGCCGCATAAATGATGGGTTTGCGATCCGCGCATGCCTTTAAGCCAGCCTCCATTACGCTGGGGTCCTCGGTCATGAGGACAATGCCACAGTCCGTTTCGTTCTTTACCTTTGTAGCCAGTACCTCAAACTTGCCTGCATCGTTAGAAACCGACTTCACGGCCACAAGGTCTGCCCTCAAGGTCAGGCCTACCCTCTCATATTCCAGCGTCTTGAATCGTTCAAGACGACCGGCCACCTCCTCATCACTCATCTCATCTGTGACAAGAACAGCTATGCCGGGGGGGTTGATGAAGGTCTTTTCATGGCGAAAAAGGACCGTTTCCCCACCAATTTTTAGTTTCCTTTCTCCTGTGCCGATCTGCACCACCCCGATGGGCGGAGCCGAGGCCTCGGCCAGCTCTGCCTTGGCCTCTTCTGAAATACGGGGACATGCTCCCAGCTCTGCCTTGCCTGCAGCCAGCTTCATGGCAAAGGCCAGGCAGGTGGGCACCCCGCATTCCCCGCAATTGTCCTTGGGCAAAAGTTTGTAAATCTGAATTCCCGTTAAAGCCATTTTGTTCCTCCATTTTATGAGAGTGCCTAAAGTGAGCTAAAGTGAGCTAAAGTGAGCTAAAGTTAAGAGATAAAACACGGTTCAATTGGTCTTATTGGTTTCGTTTGGTTCGATTGGTTAGAAACCACTGAAACTAATTCAACCAATCTGACTAATGAAACGAGTAATCAAACAGTTCCTTTAACTCCCTAGCCCAGACCGGGACAACAGGCTCAGTAGATTAATTTAAGCATGTAGCGCCAGGGCGGGCCTTAACTTTAGCTCACTTTAGGCACTTTAGCTCACTTTAGTAGCTACTCCAGCAGCGGATCCATAGTCAGGGCCGGATGGCCCTTTTCCTCCAAAAAGGGAAGGATTTCCTCTTCGGAAGTCCCTATGGTTTCATCGGCAATCATGTCAAGCAGGTCCGGGATACCCATCTCTTCTGCCCGTTTTTTCAAGCGGTCTCCAATCTCCTCCTTCAGGTGCTTGGGCATCCAAACCAGGCGCTTGATCCCGCCATCGCCAATGATCCACTTTCTCTGGGTAATGTTGTACTTGCCGTGCCCCACAAAGCCCGGCACACTCATCCCGCCACCAATCGTCCCGGCCAGGGTCGTAAATTTCATGCCGCACGGAGTCATGCCCGCGTAGTCACGATCCACGGTCATGACCCCGTTGCAGATGGGTAGTATAGCAGCAATGCATTCACAACATCCGCACGTCGTCATAGGGTCATGGACGATGCTGTAAAAATTGTAGTGGTCCAGGGCCTGGCGCGAGGCCTTGTACAGGAAATCGTTGCATCCCTTCCACTGCCCCAGTTTTGGATCGATGGTCTCCCCTTTTTCCACGGGCTGGTTAGGACCCGTGGGGTTGATCTCATAGGATGCCTTGCAGTCCATCCAGTTGTAGGCGCCACACAAGCCGGTCCTCTCAGGGCTGATAATGCACACATGGTTCGGCGCAAAGGATTGGCAAAGCGTGCAGGAGTAATAGATATCTGTGGTCTCATCGGTCATCCCTTCGATCCGGACGTCTCGGTGTTGGTACACCTCCCTTGCCTTTTCAAGAATCTCCTGTACTTTATCTTCTTCCGTATAAAGTTTAACCTGAACCTTATCAAAAATGGCTCCAAAGTCCTGATGAAACTTAGCATGCAGGATATCGCCGATGTGTTTGAGCTTCAGCCCCTTGCCGGCAGCAGCCTTAGACATCCTTATCCAGGCGATGTCCCTCTGGCCAATGTGCATAAGACCCTGGGCGTAGTTGACAAAGTGGTGAATCTGCCTTTCCAGGATTGGCTCAAAGTCATCCTGCATCTTTCTGCCCGCAAACTCAGCCACGATGGCCAGCGGCAGCTTTGCCCCTTCTCCCACATCATCCACGTCAGGGCCGAAGAGCTCGATCCTGCCATCCTCCACCTGGTCCATATCCTTGCTGGTGGCCCATTCCACAGCTTGCGTCTTGCCGCCACCGCATTCCAGGTAAAGATCGTCTTTACGGACGCGCTCTCCTTCAAAGGCAGGCCCATAGGATACCGGTACAGGAACTTTTGCCACGGTCACCTTCAGCCCCCTGACTTCAACGGCTCTGGAGACCAGTTGGTCATATGGCACATTGGACACTACATGCTCATAAGTACAGATACCCGTGGGAAGGATCTCCGGAATCGGTGTGTCGGCAATGGTCGGGAAACCCCAGTTTATGGCACCAGCCGCATTGGCGTACCATTCATCGGTCACTGTGCCCAGGGGCATAGCAAAGGCAAAGATGCGGTCTTTGTTGTAGAAGAGAATGCCCCTAAAATCCCCGGGCTTTAGGGCTCCGAAGGTCATGGCGGCCCGGGTGGCAAAGCCTGCCGCAAACACGGTAGCTGTATACTCCGGCCCAAAGGAGACAAGGCGTGTGCCCCATCCGACCTGGACCCCTGCCTTTACCAACATCTCGGACATGGAGCGGCCTTCATGATCGGCACTCATGAATAAATAGAGATTCTTTTCCTGAAGCTCCCGGGCAAGCTGAACAGCGATCTCCTCGGTCGGCGGCGCCCCAAGAATGGCCGCAAAGCCAGGGGCTGTGCCGTCAACGAACTCCACGCCGCGCTTGCGCAATATCACGTCATCTGCCGCACCCAACCAGAGGTTTCCGTTTGAAGGGTCTTCCGTCTTTGTGTAGAAATCCGGAGACTCAACATACCGTATGGCCTCAATGATCTCCTCTGCAAAGAACGTGGCCATTCCGGCATCCAGGGCTGGCGCCAGGTAGGGGAGCCATACATGCTCATCCACCATAGGAGGCAGGAGTGATCTGCACCGATCAAGCACGTCTTTGACATCTCCCAGCTTCTTTACGGGAACACCGAGAATTCCGTAGATTACGGGAAGGTAATAGGCCGTG
>DAOURD010000030.1:0-8164 GCA_030625295.1 Desulfobacterales bacterium
AGGCGTTAAGCCCCCTGATCAGGAGCGCGCCGATAACCGCATGCCGGCAGATCCGCAACCTACGGGGAAGGGGTTTGGATGCGGGCAAATGGAATGCGGCACTATTGAGCACGACCAGCCGCTTTATACGTTCCGGAAAACGCGTTGCGTATGTCATGCCGATCATGCCACCCCAGTCATGAAGAATTAGGGTAATACGATCATGGATATCGAGATGCTCCAACAGGGCGGTCAAGTCCTGGACACGGCGATTGAGTCTATACTCGTAACGCCTGTCATCCGGTTTGTCTGACAGCCCGCAGCCGATATGATCCGGCACAACCACGCGACACGTATCTTTGAGGGCCAGGGCCAGATCCCTGTAATAGAACGACCAGGTAGGATTCCCGTGTAGCATGACCACAGGATCTCCGGCCCCCTCATCCAGGAAATGGTATCTCAGACCATCCCGGTCCATGTAGTGGCTTTTGAAAGGATAGAGATCCTCTTGCAGTGTCTCAAAAAATCTATGCACGATTTTGGCAATTTAACATGTCCCTAAGTTACAGGAGCCACGTCAAAAATCCGAATATCTAAATCCGAAATCCGAAACAAATCTGAAATTCAAATGCTCAAATGTTCAAAACATCAACCCAAACCGCATGATACCGAAGCCCTGCATCCAATATTGATTGATCGCATTCATTTGTGTTTTTGAATTTTGAAATTTTGGTCATTCGAATTTGTTTCGAATTTCGATATTCGAATTTCGGTTTTCCCCGTCTCTCATAGATGTATTAGATATAACCATTTTGGCGGTGTTTCATTTTGCCAATCCAAAATACTGAATTCATGAGACGGGGCACTCTACCATTGCAATCCCAGCATCATACAATTAAGCCCGCTCCCAATCCCCAGAAATGCTACACGATCGCCGTTTCGCAGAAACTCCCGTTCGTCAGCAAGGGCTGCGCTGATCGGCAACGACACTGTGCCGATATTGCCGAGATATTCGTACGTCGGAAAATCCTTTTCTTCCGGCACGCCCAGGGCATCGAGAATCTGCTTTTGATGTTCAGCTCCCACCTGATGGCAGATGACTCTATCGACCTTGTCGATAGTCCAATCCATCTCGTTGAGCAAATCAAGCCACGTCAGATGTCCCAGTTTCACACCGTGCTTGAGGACAGAGACCGAGTCCGTGGCCATAAAGGGGCGCATACCGCCTGTAGATTTTGTCTCCATGCCCCAGTGACACAAGTGATGAAACTCCGGGGCGCATCGCATCACGCCTCCGAGAAGTCGATGTCTTAAAGAACCGCCAAAGGTGCCGTCCGTAAGAAGAGTAGCTACCGCTCCTGCGCCGCCTGTGAGTGTGGCCAGGGACGAGATAAAATGATCCATCCTCTTTTCTTCCAGCATCCGGGCTATCATGGTTTCGTTAATCTCCCTGGCCGTTTCGCACGAGACCACCATGCCTGCCCGGATCTGTCCTAACTCTATGCGGTTTGCGATTTCAAACATTCCATTTAACACGCCCAGGCAGGCGTTGCTTATGTCATAGAGCGCTGCTGTTGGACTCACACCGATCCCATGGGCCACCCGGCAGGCCGTAGCCGGCTCAAAATTTTCGCGACACACACCCGCATATATCAATGTCTCGATATCGCCGGCGTTCACACTGCTCGCCTCAAGGGCCTTGCGTCCAGCCGCAATCGCTCCTTTTGAAAGAGGCGTATCCGGCTCCCACCAGCGGCGCTCCGCGATCCCTGTCAGCGCCTCCAATTGCCCGGGCTGAAAATGGAGCGCTTCGTACAACGGCTTGAGCCGTGCCTCCAGTTCGGCTGTTGTAACGACTACAGGCGCCAGTTCGTACCCGATTGTCTCTAAGTAAACATGTGTGTATAGCATGGTATATGTACAGTAAACCCCTCCATCCGGTAGATAATACGGCCGTCAACGCTCAGGTATCCGTCAGCATAGAGGATACGGCGGTCATCATCAAGGCGTGTGACTACGGCTTCCACTGTCACCTCTGTGTCTGTTGGGATGACCTGGCCGCGATATATCCAGCGGTGCTCTTCTCCGATGGCAACTGTTTCTATTCGTGCATCAGGGTGGATGCCCCATCTCTCAACTGCAACGACCTTGAGCAACTGCAGGAATGATTCAAGGCCGAGAGAACCCGGACAGACCGGGTCCTGGTAGAAGTGGGCCTTAAAGAACCATTCGTCCGGATCCACGCTTTTGGTTCCCCGGATTAGCCCCAGTCCGTCCGGCCCCCCATCCGGGACAAGAAGCCGAACGTGATCGATCATCCTGAGCATCTCTTCCGGATACGGTGGTTCACCGGGGAAGGGGAAAGAACGGCCTCTGGCGATCTCCTCTTCTTTGGGCTGGTAAGGTTGAGCATTAACAATGCCGATCTGCTGGGCCAGGGCGGCCTTTGAGAAAAAACCAAAATACGTGTTTCCCTGATACACGGCGCCCGCACTACTGCTTACATCAAAATCATAATGCTGAATAATCATCCCACCGGAAGCAGAAACCTTTGTAATTGTCACCTTTGTAGTCAAAGTCCCTGTGTGCTCGTCCACACGCTGCAGTTGCACGGCAGTTCCGGCCAGGTTCCGAAAGGAAAGGTCAATGTCGCTCGTAAGGGCTGAGCCGATGTAGGCGGCCAGCCAGCCGCACGGCTGCAGGGCAACCTCTAAGAGCACGGCAAAGGGCATGCCGTACCGGTTGGCTGCAAGATACCAGGCATCAGAGGGGATATCGTATTGCGACTCGATCCTCCCGCCATGCGCCATCTTCCACGGTTCGGCGTGAATTTCAGTGATCCGGTCTATGAACTGGTATGGCGGGCCAGGGAGACGCGCGATGACACGCCCCTTGTCAAAAATGCGGTACGGTTCTCCAAAGGCCTCTGACGGCTTGCCAACCGCAAAGGCGAGTATCTTGTCGCGGTCAAAGATCGCCTCTTTTTTTGCAGGCCGCAATTGGGTCTTTTCTTCCCATAGACGTGTCACTTTCTCGCGGGTCAACCCTGAAAGGCGGACAGACATGTCCGTGATCTCCACTATCGGTTTTCCGTCCGCATACATCAGGGCATCTGCAATGGCGTACGGTTCAGGGTTGTAACCGAGTTCCTTTATCGAGATCTCATATGCGGCCTTCTTTGTTGTCTCGATCACCTGGCCGCGACATTTCAGCCGGCTTGTAACGCCAGGGACAGGTTCACAGACCACCTCTTCTTTTTCACCCACCCACCCCATACGGAGCAAGAAGATCCTCAAGGTGTGCTGGCAATACTCGAACATAAGTGTTCCTGGCATCACGCGGTCATCCACAAAGTGGCAGGTCAAGAACCAGTCATCAGGATGTATGTCGGCCTCGGCCCGGATCGTCCCCAACCCGTAGCGCCCCCGGTGTGGATCAAGATGAAGCACCCGATCCACGAGTTTCATCCTTCCTCCAGGAATTGTAAGAGGATCGCCCACGGAAAGCCCCTCAAAGGGCGCGCCAAAGCAAAGCGTTAGATCGCCTGCCCGCAAAGCACGGATCTGCTCGTCACTGTAAGCCTCGGTTTTCATAGGCGCCAGGTCTTTCCAATCATCCGGACGCCGTCCCGTCAGCGGCCTCTTGTCAAGGCCGGTATGCACGATACCGCGTCCTGCAGCGAGTTCCGCCTGGGTGAAAAAACCGGCACAGCCGTTTCGCATGGTCAAAATGGGCGCTCCCGCCACGGTGCCGTCAAAGTTGAATCGAAACAGATACGTATTGTCCTGTTGGAAAAAGCCTTCAATCCGGATATCATAGCGGATCACCTCTCCCGGCCCCGGCAATGGGTTGTGAAAGGTCACATCCGCATCCAGGAGCCTGTAGACAGCGAGACCCCTGGTCATAGAATCAATCCCCAGGTAGCCGGACAAGAAGAGATCTGCCTGGCCTGCTTCTACGGCGATACAGGTGGGTATACGGCCATTATCCAGATACCATGCATCCGGGTGGATGTCGTGTTCTGTCACTACGCTTCCCGAGGTCATGGAGCGGGGTTGGCCGTGGACCTCGAGGATGCGGTCCACGAGCATGAGCGGCTCATCCGGCAAACGGACCCGGGTGGGATGAGAATCTATCTCAACAAAGTCAGGCCCCAGGACATTTGAGATCGATCCCCTGGCAAACTCCAGGCACAGGTCACGGTCAAAGGCCGGGGGCTTCCCATCCCGGTCCGGCCGTGTGAGGCGGGCAGGGGGCTGCATTGAGACGGCAGGCTCAGGTAAGGACGATTCTGCCTCTTTGTGAGGCGCGATGCCTGAGCGCGTCATCATGTCAAGGAGGTCCATCTGAAAGGAGAGATTCTTTGAAACCGTGTGCGCAATTTGGTCAGAAAGGCGCAGGTACGCTCCGTGGGCCTTTGCCCGGGCATCTCCGGCCGCGCCTATTTGGTCCATGAGGGGTTCAAACAAACCCTCCTTTACCGGCCGGGTTAAAGGCAACCGTTCGCTCCCCCCTTTCGTAAAGGGGGGGGCTGAATAGTTACGGGTCGAAGGGGGTATCTTGATCTGAGTTGTCTTGATCTGAGGCGTTTGGGCCCCGGGAGGATGAGGCACCTGGAAGGACGGGCCGTCCGTTGGTATGGTGAGGTATCTTGACACCTTTTTCTCAGCTCTATCCTGATGGCCCAAAGCAAGGCTGACGTTTCCGTAAAGGGCCCCTATATCAACAGGCACACGTTCGGCAATCAACCGGCCGAGCAGTTCGAGTATTGAAGAGAGACCCCCCTTGCCGGAAAAGCAGGCCGAGGAGGCCATGTGAGGACGATCGCCAAGAATGCTTGCGATCATCCGTGTACACGACGCCCCTGGTCCGATCTCCAGAAAAAGACGCACCCCATCGGCATAGGCATTGTTGATCACTCTCGGGAAATCCAGAGTCGTCAGCACCTGGGCCAGGATGGAATCCGCCGCGTTTTCGCGATTAACCGGATATGCCTTTCCCCGGGCCGTGCTGTAAAACCGGATACCGGCAGGAGGCCTGGTCTCAAAAAGGTGCAGGTCCCTGTACTCTTTCTGAACGGCCTTTACGACCTCGCAATGCGCTGTGGTCACGCCGTGTAGAGGCAGAAAGCCACAGCCTAATTCTTCCACCAGGGCGTAAACCGCGTCCTTTTCACCCCCCACCACGCACTCATGCAGTGTGTTTACAATCAACAGGTAGACCCGGGGGATTTTCTCTATGACCTCACGAACCGTTTCTGCCGGGCAATCAACGACCCCAACAGCCCATGTGATATTCGCATCCTCGGAAACGTTCCATGTTTTTCGCGCGGCTCGGCATCTCCCGGCCAGATCATCGGTAAAAAGCGAAGAGGCGTTCATTCTTTCCAGCATCTCATCGCGCGCAGGCCATGCCCGGAAGGCAAAGAGCCCGACAGATTCACCCAGGCTGTAGCCGATAACCGCATCGGGCTTTATGCCCAGATGGCAAAGGATATCACTCACCGCAGCCCCCAGGCAGACCTGGCCAAAGAGCATTGCCTTGTGGTCTCCGTCATGCTCTGGTTTACTTGTTCCGTGCCAGAAGTAATCAGAAACAAACTGATCGTGGAGGTAATCGTTCTCCTGGTCCTGATGGCGAAAGATCTCAGGCCAGGCTGCTGATAAGTCCTGTCCCATACCAACAAAATGGTTGCCGGAACCGGGAAAGACAAAGGCCACCTCTCCGGCTTTCCCAAGGGGGGCAGAGGAGAAGAAGATGCGCTCATTGGGAGCAAGTTTGCCTGATCTGCCCTGAACTACCTTTTGAGCCTTTCCGAGCTGTGCCATCAATTCGTGCCCGTCCCTGGCAACGAGCGCGAGACCAAGGGGCTTTGCAGCACCAGCCCCTTGGTCCTGCCACCACTTGCGTGCCCAGTACTCGATGGGCCGTGACGGATCGGATGCAACATGCTGGTGCAGCCGATCCAATTGTGCCCTCAAGGCATCAGCATCAGCTCCCTCTATGGCAAAAAGGGCCTCATCCCGCACGCCCAGGGGCTGGAGGCGATCGACAGCCCGCGCCTGGCCTGAAGGGGCTTCAAAGGCCTCGAGGACCACGTGTGTGCAGTTTCCGCCTACGCTAAACGAGCTCATCCCTGCTCGCCGCGGTCCTTCAGCCCGGTTGTGCAACCAGTATTGCGGGGCCTGTGGCAAGACAAAGCCGGATTTCTCTATGCCGGGCAGGCGACTCTCTGAGTTCCGAAGGGGGGGCAATATCTCCTGATAAAGAGATATGCCCGCCTTTACAAGAGAGGCGAGCCCAGAGGCCGCACCCGCGTGGCCGATATCTGCCTTCACACTACTCAAGAAAAGCGATGTTCTCTCCTTGTTCTGCCCAAAGAAACGCCTTAATGCAGACGCCTCCATGCAATCCTCTTCGGGCGATCCACTCCCATGGGTTTCAAGCAACCGGATTGTGGCAGGATCCACACCTGCATCCTGATAGGCCCGCTCAAGGGCCGACTCATAGGTATGGGCGTCCGGAACAAGGGAGTCGGCACGGCCGCCGGTGGCAGCCCCGATTCCGCGGATAACAGCATAGATGCGGTTTGCGTCCCGGACCGCATCATCCAGCCTTTTTAGCATCACGGCTGCAGCACCTTCGCCGGGGATCGTGCCGTCGGCCCCAATGTCAAAGGGGCGCACTCTGCCAGTGGCCGAATATGGGCGACCCGCATGCGTGCTCAAAAGAGCGCGGATATCGCCAGTGAAATCGACCGCTCCCACAAGGGCCTGATCGATTTCGCCTCTCTGAAGGGCACGGACCCCGACTTCCAGGGCGCTTATGGCAGAACTCTCTTCACTCGAAAGAGTATGACTCGGCCCACCGATCCTGAACTCCCTGGCGATACGGCTGGCCACAATCCCCCCCAGGGCCCCCATCGTGCGATTTGCAGTGAGTGGTTCCCCGGCAGCGTCACGCAGTGCCGTAATCCAGGCTGCCAGATCTTCGTGTGTGAGGTCCAGGCCCAGTGTCTTGGTCCATTCCCTGGCCCGTTCTGAAAGGGACCATCGGAAATGAAAATTTGTAGTGCAAAGGTCCAACCCTATGCCGATAAAAAGCCCGGTTTGAAGGCCCTCTTCATCTGAGTATCCACCATCTTTTAGGGCGCCTGCGGCCACCTCCAGCATGAGTAACTGCTGGGGGAGCATCTCTTCCAACTCTTTGGGAGGAATCCGGTACTTCCCTAACGGCACCCTGAGTTTGTCGATGAAAAAACCCCGGAAGCGAGAAGGGGTCAGACCACCGGCTTGAAACCAATTGCTTTCTGCCACACCCCACCATTGACGATCAACTCCCGGCCTTGCAGTCGCATCTCCCCCGAGCACCCTCTCCTGAAAGGCCCTGAGGCCGGTCCATGGTCCAAAAGAGGCTTCCATGCCGACAATGGCAATCGGGATAGCACGAACCCCTGGTACCTGTACAGGTACCTGCACTCTCACGTTCCCGGTCTCGGGAAGCCATTCCTCGATCAAGACGTGGGCATTGATCCCTCCGAATCCAAAGGCGCTTACGGCTGCCCGGCGGGGCGTTTTCTTGTCTCGCTCTTGCCATGGGCGGCTCTGCGACAGGACCTTAAAAGGTGAATCAGGCATTCTCAGGCCTGGATTGGGAGAGACAAAATTGGCTGTGGGCGGAAGCGTCTTGTTCTTGATGGCCAGCAGCGCCTTGATGAGCCCTGCCGCGCCTGCCCCTGTGAGGAGGTGCCCTATATTCGATTTGACCGCGCCGAGCACACACCGGCGCCCTTTGGAATCATTATCACCCCAAAGTGTGCGCAGGCTCTCAAATTCCACTCTGTCCCCCACGGGCGTTCCAGTGGCATGACACTCTATGAAATCGACATCCCGGGGACGCCAGCCCGCCTGGGTGTATGCAGGCCGCATGGCCCTCAACTGCCCTTCTGAATCTGGGGCGAGCAGATTGCCCCGCACGTCATTAGAAAGCCCTGTGCCGCGAATCGTCCCGTAAATATGATCCCCGTCACGAAGAGCATCTTCAAGCCGCTTGATGACCACGATGCCTGCGCCCTCACCCACCACAAGGCCGTCGCCATGCACATCAAAGGGCGCGCACCGTCCCTGCGCGGATAAGGCCCTGAGCTGTGAAAACCCCATCTGCGTGTACATGCAATCGGGGCGGG
>DAOURD010000186.1:0-4376 GCA_030625295.1 Desulfobacterales bacterium
CCCGCCATTGCCAATAAACAAAGTGCATGCCACATATGAGATGCCAGGCGAGTGGCAGGCGGGTGCCGGCACATAAGCTGAATGCTGTCTCAGGCGTCGGCAGGCGGGTGGCAGGCGGGGGTGAACTCTGAACCTGCGAACGGCTACAAAAATTGTATTGCCCGGCAGGTCTGTTCGTGATAAATTATTTTGGATTGACGGAATATTTCAATTCAAATCTTATTTACAAACAACAGAGCGCCATGTCAAACCATGTTCCAAGACCCTCGCGAGCGACCGCTTTCGATGCCCCGCACGATCTTGTCAAAGAGATCATCTACCAGATCCGCAGACTCTTGCAGGCACGAGAACTCTACACCAAAGAGCTGAACAAGAAGTATCAAGTGAGCGCCCCCCAACTCAACTGCCTCCTTGCCCTTCATGAAAACGGCCCCTTGCCTCCGTCACAGATTGCCAAGTACATTATGGTGAAATCCAGCACGGTCACCGGCATCATTGACCGTCTGGAACAAAAAGGGCTCGTGACAAGACTGAGAAACTCTCCTGATCGGCGCGTGATCACTATCGAGCTGACAGAGGCCGGGAAGAGGCTCGCCAATAACGCCCCACCCCCTATCCAACAGAAGATCATAGACGGACTTAAGAGGCTCCCCGAGGGCGAAATAGAGGAGATCGTTCGGGGCCTCACAAAGCTTACCCACATGCTTGAAGTTCAGGACTTGCCAGTCGAGTAGTCCTATCGGGCACGCTACCGCGGCTCGCAAAGCCTTCCCCCTTCCCCTCCCGCTATATGTCTTCACATGTTTGGCTTCAAAGAAATCCCCCTCAGTCCCCCTTTAAGAAAGGGGGAAGTGTGGATACGCCCGTTCGGAGAGGCCTACGTCCCGGAGGGGGAGGGGAGATGTTGGTAAGTTGGTGGCCCTTGACAAAGCATAATTCGTTTGCTATAAGCTTTCAACTCAAATATTGTGATTTAATACTATATCATCATAATCTTTCTTAGCAAAATAAAAGAACACAATCGAAGCTCCCCGTAGCAAGCTGCGGGGATTGTGCTATCTAGGCATTCTGAGTGAGAATAGAAGGTACCTAACTAAAACGTCTCGGAAATCCTACAACTCGTCGTAATCATTTATCTTTCAGTGGCAGTCAGTGGCAATTTTTGTGCCAATGATCTGGAATGATGGAATAATGGAACAATGGAATATTGGAAATAAACGGCCGAAAAGAATCATTTCTAATTTGTCTTAACCCAATATTCCACCATTCCACCATTCCACCATTCCATTATTCCAATTGTGAGCGAAGCGAATTAAATTCTAAGGGCGGTAAACGATGGAACCTATGGTAATCAATCCAAACTTGGAAACACAAGAATTGTCCAGGCTTTTTGGTGGTGCGGGACGTCAGGGGTTTTCTTGTTCGCTCAGCGCAAAGGTAGAGAGCTGCAAGGAGAGACTAGATACGTTGCTCGAACCTCGCTTGCACTATCGAATTGAAAAAATTGATAACGTTGGCAGGGGATTTGTTTCTATCGAAGGAGGCACAACTTTTAAAAGCCCGAAGCTCTCACAAGCTCTTAAACGTTCGGATGAAATCGTCTGCTTTGTAGCCACTGTTGGAAGTGCCATTGAAGATAAAATTGTTGGGCTCATGGCCGCAAAGCGCCTCTCCGAGGCCTATGTCCTGGATGCCATGGGCTCCGTAGCTGTTGAAAATACGGTCGAACAGTTTCACCAACGCATGGAAGCCAAATTCGCCGCAGAGAGTAAGTCGACTACCCTGCGCTTTAGTCCGGGTTATTGCGATTGGCCCGTCACAGATCAGAAAAAGCTTTTCCGTATGTTCGACTCAGAGTTTACCGGAGTTGATCTGCTCGATTCCTGCCTCATGCAGCCGCGCAAATCGATTTCAGGTGTCTTCGGATTATTCCACGCCGTGAATCCCCATGCCTCCCCCCCTTACAATCCCTGCCAGGACTGCAACAAGAAAGATTGCATAGCAAGAAGGACATAGGAAGTAGCAAGGCCACAGAAGCTATTTAGAGCCAAGCCAGGAAGGGATGGGATGATGAAGGTAAGAAAAGGTCTGCCCGGGGGCCAATACAAGCCCTTAAGCGATCGAGACATAAAAAAAATACACGAAACCAGCCTACGGGTCTTTGCCGAGGTGGGAGTGCAGGTGAACTTCGTTGCGGCGAGGGAGCTTTTCCGCGGTGCTGGTGCCGAGGTGGACGAGGCGAGCGGGGTAGTCAAGGTTTCTGGAGACCTGGTGGAGGAATTAGTCCATAAGGCACCTCCTATTATTCAGCTTTGTGGCCGGGCAGAAAACGGTGAATTGGATTGTGAGATTGGGGGAAACAAGGTCTATCTGGGCACGGGGGGCACTGCCTTGAATGTACAGGAACCCGGAGCTCAGGATTCTAGGAGGGCGAAACTTGATGATGTCGTGAACATGGCCCGCCTTGCGGAAGCTCTGGATAACATCCATTTTTACATGCTCAACGTGTACCCCAATGACCTCCCTGTGGAAGAGGTGGATGTAAATCGCTTTGGCGCCGGACTGAACGGTACTCGAAAGCATGTGATGGGGGGCGTCTACACAATAGAAGGGGTTCGAAACGTTATCAAGATGGCGGAAATCATCGCAGGCTCTCCTCGGAAGCTCAGGGAACGGCCTTTCATCTCCATGGTGACTTGCCCCATCAGTCCCTTCAAACTGGATGAAAGCTATGCCCAACTCACCATGGAGGCAGCTCTCAACCGCATCCCGGTGGTCGTCCCAGTCGAACCCCTTTGTGGTGCTACGGCGCCGATCACTTTGGCCGGGAACCTCGTGGTGCAGAACGTAGACACCCTGGCCGGCGTCATGCTGGCCCAGCTTACCAGACCGGGTACACCCACCCTATACGGCTGCATCTCTTCCATCACTGACCTTCGTGACATGAAGTACCTTTCGGGAGCTGTGGAGATGGGACTGATGAATGCCGCTGCTGCCCAAATGGCCCAGTTTTACCTGCTCCCCTATTATGCCACAGCGGGCATGTCCGATTCCAAGGTGAACGATGCACAGTCAGGGTATGAATCAGCCATCACCACCCTGATGGTTGCATTGGCGGGAGGAAACTTTATCCATGACGCGGCCGGATTTCTCGAGTTCTGTATGACTGCTTCATACGACAAACTGGTCATCGACAACGAAATCATCGGCATGGTCATGCGGGCCGTGGAAGGCATCCAGGTCAATGACGAGACGCTGGCCTTCGATTTGATCAAGAAGACAGGGCCGGGAGGACATTTTGTCTCTGCACGTCACACGCGCCGTCATATGCGCTCTGAGCAATACCTTCCGCAGTTGAGCGACCGGGAGGACAGGGCTAAATGGGAGGCCGCCGGGGCAAAGGACGCCAGGGTTAGGGCTTCGGAAAGAGCCAGGGAAATTCTGAATAAGCCGAGGCAACCGGCGATTCCTTCAGACATCAGACAACGGATAAGGACAGAGATTCCCGGATTGCGGTCCTTGGTTATGGATTAAACTTGATAGTATAGGAATTTCCTTTTTGGACACGGATTACCCTGGCCCAGACCGGGTTTTTCTCTCCGTGGCATTGTCCAGCTTCTGTCGCGCCAGGGCGGGCACGGATGGCCACGGATTAGGTTTATATTATTTGAACAATGGTTCATTGTTCAAACAATGCTTCCATTTCATAAATGCTGCCGCATTTGTGAAATAAAGGGCAGTGTAATCGGTGAAATCCGTGTCAGAGATTTTTTTAATTCGCCCGAAGGGCGATAAGTTAAAGGAACCATCGGTGATCATCATTGGAGAAAAAATCAATGCCAGTCTGGCTGGCATTAAACCGATTGTACAGGAACGGGATAGGGTCAGCCTCTTGGAACTGGCAAAAACCCAGGCTGCTGCGGGGGCCAGCTTCATCGACGTGAACGTGGGTACCGGAGTGGGATCCCGTGAGGACGAAATTGTTTCCATGCAATGGGCCATTGAGACGATCCAAGAGGAGGTGGACACCCCCATTTGCATTGACAGCGCGGACCCCGCAGTGCTGGAGGCAGGACTCAAGGCGCGAAACGGAAGGCCAAGCCTCATTAATTCGACCAAGGCGGAGAAAAACAATCTGGAACAGGTGGTACCCTTGGCCTGCCAGTACAACACGCCTTTAGTCGGCTTGGCGATGGACGAGGTCGGCATCCCCAAAACCGTTGAGGATCGTCTCCGTGCCTGTGAAAACATCTCTGCCGCTTGTGAAAAGCACGGGGTGTCTCTCGAGACATTATACTTCGATCCCCTGGTCATACCCATTAGCACGGACGTCAAACAGGGATTGGTGACGCTCAACACTATTGCACAGATCAAAA
>DAOURD010000046.1:0-6971 GCA_030625295.1 Desulfobacterales bacterium
GGGTATACTGCATGGCCACCAGCCGGCGCAGCATGACGTCCCGCACAAAGTCGGCCCCTGGCTTGAGTTCAAGACACATCTCCAGGTAGTCTTCGGGGGCGCCCAGACCAAAGATGCACGATACGCTCGCCACCACAATCACGTCGCGCCGGGCCAGTACAGACCTGGTAGCCGAATGGCGCAATCTATCGATCATTTCGTTGATCGAGGCATCTTTTTCAATGTAGGTATCGGTGACTGGCAGGTATGCCTCAGGCTGGTAGTAGTCGTAGTAGCTGACAAAATACTCGACTGCATTGTCCGGAAAGAGGGTTTTGAACTCCTCGTAAAGCTGGGCAGCCAGGGTCTTGTTCGGAGCAATCACAAGGGTGGGTTTGTCAAACCGGGCGATCACATGGGCCATGGTAAAGGTCTTGCCCGAACCGGTCACACCCAGAAGCACCTGATGGGCAAGGCCCTTCCTGACCCCCTGGCTCAGCTCTTCAATGGCCCCTGGCTGATCGCCTTTGGGCGTAAAGCCCGAAATCAGTTTAAAGGCGGACAAGACTCAGCTCCAGTCACCATTGGAGCACTGGAGTATTGGAGTGATGGAGTACTGGAGTGACGGGCTTGCGCTAAACTCGAAACTTGTAGCTCGCAATGAATTCTTCTTATTACATTACTCCAACACTCCATTACTCCAACACTCCGTGAACAGTTACAGAATATGTAATGTCAATCAGTTGCAGAAATTCCGGGGTTCTATTTAATACACACCTTCCTCACCTGTAACAGATCGGTGTGGCCGGTAAAGACCTTCTGAACACCGTCCTGCTTCAGGGTCGTCATCCCGTCCTTGACGGCCTGATCCCGAATGTCTTCCATCTTAGCCTTTAGCTGGATCAGCTTTTTCATCTCATCGGTTCCCATCAAGAGTTCATGAATACCCATACGACCCCGATATCCGGTATTGTTACATTCAGAGCACCCTGCGGTCTTATACAGCACAAAGTCCTTTGAATAGGGGATGTTCAATCCTTCGAAATCTTCCGGGCCATATTCCCGAACCAGCTCATCATATTCCTCTCGAGAAGGATTGTACGGCTTCTTGCACTTTTTGCAAAGGGTCCGAACCAATCGCTGGGCAAGGATGCCGAGTATCGCATCTGCGAAATTGAAAGGATCCATTCCCATGTCCAGCAGCCGAGTAATGCTTTCAGGGGCGCTGTTTGTATGCAGCGTAGAAAAGACCAAGTGTCCGGTCAGTGAGGCCTCGATACCAATATGCGTGGTCTCCTTGTCGCGCATCTCACCTACCATAATGATGTCCGGGTCCGCTCTCAAGAATGCTCGCATGGCCGTGGAAAAATCAAAACCTATCTTGTGCTGGACCTGGACCTGCCGCAGACCCGCCTGGGTGATCTCCACAGGGTCTTCGGCAGTCCATATCTTGATCTCAGGTTTATTAATGCAACCGAGGGCAGAATGCAGCGTTGTGGTCTTTCCGGACCCGGTAGGCCCGCACACAAAGATAATCCCGTAAGGTTTGGTAACGATGCTCAAAAAGTTCTCGTAATTCTTTTCTGAAAATCCCATCTTATCAAGCGGTATGGGCTCACCTGCCGCCAGTATACGCATCACCACGTCTTCCAGGCCGCCCGCGGTTGGCACTGTTGCTACGCGCAGCTCAATGTCCCTGCCACCGTACTTCTTGAACTTTATCTTGCCGTCCTGGGGCTTGCGGCGCTCAGCAATATCCAGATCGGACATGATCTTAATGCGCGAGACAAGTGCAGCACGATAATTGTACGGAACGGTCTGGTACGGTTGGCATGCACCGTCAATCCTGAACCGGACTTCGGTATTTTTCTTTCCAGGGTAAGGTTCGACGTGAATATCTGAGGCGTTCCGTGCGTAGGCATCCAGGATCATCTTGTTGACCAGTTGGACAATGGCGCTGTTCTCTTCGGTCACACCCTTTTCCGCCTCGTAAAGCCCCTCCTCCTCTACCTCCAACTGCCCAATGATCTCGTCAATAGAGCTCTGTTTCTTTTCATCCTGGAAGAACAGATTGATATACTTCAGTATATCCTCTTTAAGCGCTACATGAAACAGAAGCCCTTTCCCGGAAAAGAGGGGCTTGATTATATCTACTTTCTGAAGATGATATGGGTTGTCAATGGCAACAACAATCTTTTCGCCATCCCTTCCGATGGGAACCCAGTAATTCTTCTTCATGAACGGCACCTTCAGACCGCCAAGGAGTTCACCCGGAATCGGGGTCCGTTCATTGTACTCAACAAACGGTGTTTTATAATAGAGGCTCAGGGCCTTCCCAATATCCTTTTTGGAGATCTTATAGTTCTTCATCAGGAGGAATTCAATATCCTGCCTGGTCTTCCGCGCCTCATGGACCGCCCTGTCAAGTTCCTTTTGGGTTAGAAGTCCGTTTTCTACCAAATAATCAAATTTACCCGGACGCGCCTTGACCATCCTTTTTTGATTGAATAAAGCGATCCCAAGGGTCTCGGCCAGTTTCCGGACCGCTACTTCGTCCTGGTCGTTAAACGCCCTGCCATTCTTGCGATTCATTACCTCAATGGCACCCAGCAGATACTTCTGGAAGCTTACGGGCGACACCAGGACCTGTCGCGTTTGAAACCTTGTCTTCCGGTCCCAGGTTTTATCGAATCTCAGGTTCGGATCGATAGCGGCCAATTCATTATGATCGTGAACGTCCTTGATGTTGAGAAGCCTTCCCTTATACGCCGCATAGCCTGCAAGACTGGCGGCAGAAATAGGCAGGCGTATCTCGCTGATCTCGTCTCCTGATTTGACCTTGGATACCAACTCCTTCTTGATCCCGTCTACCACGTAGATCGTAAGACGCTCAGCTTCGAACATCTTGACAATCTCGTCCTTCAGATCAATCAGGATTTCATTCACGTTCTTTGCAGCGTGGATACGGTTCGTAATCTCCAAGACCCTATCGCCATGGCTCGCGTCTTGCTTCACAGCACCTCCGTCTGCTCACGAAAAATACAACCTGTACAATTTCTTGGCCCCGCCAACTATCAGGAACACACCAACAAAGTACCGCGCAAAGGTCAAGAAGCCAGACTCTGGTAACAAGCGAAGGGCATACGGTGTTTTGACGCAAAGGAGCACACCCATTGCAATCAAGAGCACACCCCATATAGTTTGGGTCAGGTTGCGTTGATCAAAGCCCATAAGGAATTTGGCTCCGCTTCGCTCCGCAATTGGAATGATGGCACAGAAAATTGCCACTAAAAGATAAATGATTACAAAGAGTTGTAGGATTTCGGAATCGTCTACTTAACCTCCTCGACCTTTAAGACAAGGTGATCGACTCCTGTCACACGGACTTTGGCACCTGCCTCGATCGCTTCTGGCGCCTCAGCGTTCCAAAGCTCCCCATGGACAAAGATTTTGCCTCCGGGCGCGAGCCTTTCCTTAACCACCCCGACCTCCCCGATCAACCCCTTATCGCCAGTCCTCGGTTTGGATATCTGGGACCGAAATACCAGGCCGGCCACGGCCACAAAAAAACCAGAAACCATAATAACCGTGGGAATCAGTACCCGCCAGGACAGACGCATCTCGGGCGCGTCCCCCTCGAACAGCATCAAGGACCCCAAAAAGAGCGAGATGATGCCACCCACGCTCAGAAGACCGTAGCTCGTCACCTTCATCTCGAGAATAAAGAGGATAAGAGCAAGGGCAATCAACAAGATCCCTGCGTAGTTGACCGGAAGTGTCTGAAAAGCAAAGAAGGCCAGAATAAGGGAGATGGCCCCGACAACGCCCGGGAAGATAGCGCCGGGATGGGAAAGTTCAAAATATACTCCGGCCATGCCGATCATCATGAGAAGATAAGCAATGTTGGGGTCACTCAAGGTCTTAAGGATCTTATCCCTGAGGCCTTCTGTGAGGATTACCCGCTTGACTCCTTTGGTGTGTAATGTTCCTTTGTCTTTCAACTCTCGACCGTCGATTTTTTCAAGGAGATCCTTCAGGTCTTCGGCAATCAGGTCAATGACCTTGAGTTCTAAGGCCTCCTTCTCGGTCACGGACACACTTTCACGAACCGCCTTTTCGGCCCATTCGCTGTTGCGACCCCGCTTTTCTGCAATGCTTTTGGTATAGGCCACCATGTCGTTGACGAGCTTCTCGCCCATGGTCTTATCCATCTTCTTTTGCCCGAGGGTCACGGGATGAGCTGCGCCAATATTGGTACCGGGGGCCATAGCCGCGATGTCTGCCGCCAGGGTGATCATCACCCCCGCTGAGGCCGCCCGCGCCCCACTGGGAGAGACAAAGACAACCACAGGAATCTCAGAGGCAAGCATGGCCATAACGATTGAACGCATGGAAAGGGCCAGGCCCCCGGGCGTGTCGAGCTGGATCACAAGACAGCCAGCCCCCTCCATGGAAGCCTTTTCCATACTTCTCATAAGATACCCTGCCAGACCCGGATTGATGGTGCCTGAAACTTTGACCACGTAGATCTCTCCGCTGGCAGCTTGAGCTGCCAGCGGAAAAACTCCGAAAAGGAGCGTCACAAGCACTACGGTGATGAAGAACTTTCTATGCCTTTTCATAAGCCTCCTGAAGCTTTTGCATGTCTTCCCACACATCGCGTTTTTTGCCGGGATTGCGAAGAAGATAGGCGGGATGGTAGGTGGGAAGCAGGGAGGCATTCTCATAAGAATGGAAACGGCCCCGCAATTGCGAAATCGGCGTATTGGTTTCAAGGAGTGTTTGAGCCGCAAAGGTGCCCATGGCACATATCAGCCCGGGTCTTATGGCCCTCAACTGCCTGCGGAGAAAAGGGATGCAGGCAGCGATCTCGTCCGGTTCAGGATTTCGATTCCCCGGAGGGCGGCACTTTATGATATTGCAAATATAGACATCCTCTCGGGTCAATCCAATGGCCCGGAGTATCCTGGTAAGCAGCTGACCTGCCTGACCCACAAACGGCTGACCCTTTATGTCTTCTTCGTAACCCGGGGCTTCGCCAACCAAGACCAGCTTTGCCCCGGGATTCCCAGCTCCAAAAACGATATGCTTGCGACCCTTGTGGAGCTTGCACCTCTGGCAGGTGCCAAGATCCCTTTGAATCATGTCCAGGGTTTCTGCCATGGTCTCTTTGTACTGGTCGTCCAAGATCCTGAGAGAGTTTTCAGACAAGGCCACGCCCTCGTACCCCAACCCCTTCACATATTCGAGATAGCCCTTGAAATCCTCTGTAATTTCGGACAAGAGCCGGGCGGAACCGTCACCAAAATGTCGAGTAATTTCTGTCATAGGTACCGATTCCTGATACCAGATGCCCAGTGATCAGAGGTCAGTAATCAGAGGTCAGAGGTCAGTAACCAGCATCGAGTATCCAGCATCCAGTATCCAGCATCCAGCATGAAACCAATGGCAAATCCCGACTGACCTCTGACATCCGACCTCCGACTTCCGACCTCTGACCTCCGACCTCCCTCATGCTTTCTTAATTTCCAACACTTTATCCAATATGATACCTGCAAGATCCTCCTTATCCATAAGCGGCAGGGCCTCGGCGCGGCCGTCTCTGTAAAAAAGGCTCACCTGATTGGTGTCCGAACCAAACCCTGAATCAGTCTGTCCAACGAGATTAGCGACAATAAGGTCCAGGTTCTTTGCAGTTAACTTGGCACACGCATTTTCCCGCAGGTTCTGAGTCTCAGCCGCAAAACCAACCAAAACTTGACCTTTCTTCTTTTCTCCCAGCACCTTCAAGATGTCTGGAGTCTGTTCAAGGCGTAAAGGCTGCGTCACCTCTTCCTTCTTTATTTTATGCTCAAAAAGACTGACCGGCCTCCAGTCCGATACCGCAGCGGCCTTTACTATAATCGTGCTCTGTTCCGCATGGTCCATCACGGCACTAAACATCTCTTCGGCAGTTCTGACCCGGATCATGCTCACACCCTGAGGGTCAGGAAACGCGGTGGGCCCACTAATCAACAGGACTTGTGCCCCCCGCCGCCTGGCAACACGCGCAAGGGCATATCCCATCTTGCCCGAAGAAGGATTGCTTATAAACCTGACGGGATCGATCGGTTCCTGAGTAGGGCCGGCAGTTACCAGGATCCGCTCTCCAACCAGGTCCTGCGGACACAACAGGGAACGAAGTTCCTCTGCTATTGCCTCGACATCTGGCAGCCGCCCTCGTCCCTCGTGGCCACAGGCCAGTGACCCGGTCTCGGGAGGAAGCACCTTGATGCCAATCTGATCAAGTCTTTTTATGTTATCCTGAACCGCACGATTTTCATACATGTTGACGTTCATGGATGGACAAACCAAGATTGGCGCCCGAACCGCCAGGACAAAGGTAGTAAGGGGATCATCCGCAATCCCATGGGCCATCTTGCCGATGATATTAGCAGTGGCCGGCGCGATGACCACAGCATCCGCCTCGTCTGCCCATGCGATGTGTTGAAGGGGCGTATTTTCTTGGCGCCCGAACATATGGGTCCACACCGGGTGTCCTGAAAGGGCCTCAAAGGTAAGCGGGCCAACAAACGCCCGGGCACTCCTGGTCATAATCACCCGGATGTGTGAACCGGACTTAACAAGGACCCTGAGAAGATCCACGGCCTTGTATGCAGCAACCCCGCCGCAGACTCCAAGGACAATCTGTTTATCCTTCAGGGGATCTGCCATGTCTCGTTATTGCTGGCGCATGGAGCATAGAGCATAGAGCATGGCGTTTCTTCTTGTTGCCCTTTGCGCTCTGCGCTTTGCGCTCTGCGCTCTGCGTTACTTAAACAGCCCCTCTTCTACACTTCCCATCGTAGGGGCAACCCAGATCTCGACTTCGGTCTTCAATTGTCTTTCAGTAATGTTGATGATGCAGCCCCGATTCGGCTTGTTGAAAAACATGATCGTGCAGGGGGACTTCAAAGAACTCGCCAGTCGCCAGTTATCCTTTGCCATGTTGT
>DAOURD010000332.1:0-3084 GCA_030625295.1 Desulfobacterales bacterium
ATCTGAAGGAACTTGTCCGGTATATTCACCTTCACCCTGTTAAATTTCCCGCAGGGAACCCTATTTAACAGGGTAAACCCGGTCCGTGCCGGCATTGTTGCCGGGCTTAAAGCCTGGTTAGGTTGGCTTGAGGCACGAAACCCAACAACATCGATTGTGCAGAACGATTGGGTGAACAATATTGGCGGAAAAATCACGTTTTGTCGGGTTTCGCGTTGCTCAACCCAACCTACAGCCTTTGCAAAACGTTCGATTGATCAGAGCATATCCAGGCTCATTTGCCATGATATGGCCCGACACTCTTTCAGCGTAAATGATTTGGATATGTTTGCCACGATGACCCCTTCTGAAGCCAAATCGCCGGCCATCGCCCTCCATCTGCCTAATGATTCTACATGTCGGGGAAGCAATGTGGACGTGGCTTTGATCTCTACAGGATAAAGCCTCCCGTTTCGATCCACAACAAGGTCGACCTCCATCCCTGTCCTGGAACGCCAATAATACAACTCAGGCTTTTCTCCTCTGTGATAAAAGGCCTTGATCCATTCTGACAACACCATGGTTTCAAAAAGGTGTCCCATCATGGGTCCATGCAACGTCGGCTCCTTTGCGTGGAGACCCATCAGAAAAGTCGCTATGCCGGTATCAACAAAGTAAAGTTTGGGGCTCTTTATGATGCGTTTGCCCAGGTTCTTGAAATGAGGCGGAAGGAGATAGATCTGATAACTCGCTTCAAGGACGCTGAGCCATTTCTTGATGGTGGGCACACTGATCCCCACATCTCTGGCCAGTTCGGACATATTCAGAATCTGACCCGTTCGTCCCGCACAAAGCCTCAGAAATCGATGAAAGGTGTTGAGGTCACCCACATTCACAATCTGGCGCACATCCCTTTCCAAGTAGGTCTGAATATAACTCGAACACCACAGTTGTCGATCAACATTCTGGTTGGCCCTGATTTCGGGATAGGCTCCCCTGAGCAGCCAATCATCCAGTGAAATCGATGTGGCCGAACGTTTTCGCTTTCTCTCCTTATTCCGGCTGACAAAGAGATGCTCGATGATGCCGTCAATGCCCAACACGTTCTTCCCAAAGCCCTGACTTTCCCCCAGGGAAAAGGGCAACAGGGACAATACCGCTACCCTGCCCGACAGCGATTGACTTATCCCCTCCATGAGCGTGAAGTTCTGTGAACCTGAAAGTAACCATTGGCCCGGGGTGCGATCCTGATCAATTGCAGACTTGACGTAGTGCAAGAACTCGGGGGTATATTGTATTTCGTCCAAGATGACGGGAGGCGGATTTTCTTTTAGAAATCCGAGAGGGTCTTCCTGGACCCATGCTCGACTATCGGGATTCTCAAGGGATACAAAATGGTGGGTTTTGCCAAATCTTTCCTCCAAGAGGGTGGTCTTGCCTGACTGCCTGGGCCCGGTCACAAGCACAGCAGGAAAGGTTTTCATGGCCCTGCCTATGGTATTTTCCAAGGTTCTTGGTATCATACTTAAGACTTATAGCATTGGCGGATTTAAAATACAATATTAAATTTGACAACTGCATCCTTTTTGCCTTTGGGCAAAGACCTTTTCGGACCACGGGGGATGCGTCCCCGGTCTTGCGGGTTCGTACGTCCCCCCAGTCCCCCTTTGTGGGCATGAGCTGGCTTGTCCTGAATTTTGGCCCATACCCACTTTGGCATTCATGCTTCTGCTTCTGGCTTTGATAATCGCTACTACGGTGGTTTTGTTCAGAAAAAATACGGCTGCGAGGGCATAAGGCTTAAAACAGTACATTGCGCCAGGACGGCATCATAGGCATCGTGACTCAGCTCATAAAGCGCTTTCATCCATTGTGCGTGACGGGTATAATCCGACTTATGTACGTTTGCAGGATCAGGAACGATACCACGTAAACGGTTTTTCCAGATATCCATGGTCGTTGAAAGACATATGCCCGCATCCATTTTCCGTACAAGATTATGGTAGTTCGCAAACCAATGTCCAAGCAGAAAAAGCAACGGAGATGGTTGAATGGGGGGTATCGAGATTGGTGAGACGGCGCTACACCGAGGTAGGCACTCCTGATAACAGGATTATTGTGGTTTTTAACCAAGTCCTGATGCCCCGGACAACGACCTCTGAACCGGTATTCGGACCCGTAGTCGCCGCTCACCAGTAAGTCCTATACCACATTGCTTCGTTTTCAACAAATCATTTTTCGGACAATAACAAACCATGCGCCAGACCAGTGCGCTCTGCCAGCTCCGGTTTCAAAGGAGTTCTATTTGACTCAGATCAACACTGACACTTATCAGCCAAGAGATCCACGAGCAAGCGACTATTTTCGCTGTACCGAAGCCCATTCCTGAACCTGTCAGGCAGAGGTTTTGAAGAACCGGAAGCGGTCTCGGCGACCGTTACGCGAATCGCTTCGGATTCTGGCGGCCCTATGTGATGGAGGTTATACATCGATGTCTTGATTGTGGTGATTTGCACTGTGGCCTTGCCCAAATCTCAAGCAATTTTTGCACGATGTCACCATTCCGTCCCTGGCACTTCGCAACGGAAACACCGTTCTGCCATCAGGTCTATATGCGCCCGATAGTCCTCGTCGCAGAAAAAGGTCTTCTGCCCACGATTTTGCACGTTGCGTTATGTGATGAGGAAAGCCTGGAACCACTGGACCCTACGGGGCAGGCATCCTTCCTGCCTGCCACTGCGACGCACGAGCGGGCAGGCACAAGCCCTCGTGGAGCAGGATGACCTTGAGCCACCGTATATTGAGACGCCTTTTTGCTTGACCCACAAGCCTCATTTCTCTATACTTTCATTGGGTTGAATTAGATCACGAGGGTAAGATCAAATGAGTACTCCAAATGATGTTCTACGAGACGTCCAAATCTATGCTGATAATCTGCAAGGCTTAGCATGGACACCGGACGAAGGCGGGCTGGAAGCCGACGAGATCCTCAGCATGTTCACTTACCGAGACGCTATTCAGGATGCGATAGAAGCGGGCCAGCTATCACCAGTGGATATTTTTCATGTCGCATGGCTGGATGAGATCCTGCGCCGCTATGCCTCA
>DAOURD010000126.1:0-5219 GCA_030625295.1 Desulfobacterales bacterium
ATAGCCGCTTCAACGGTCTTGTTGCCCGCCGTCTTTGCCACTATGTCCAGTGCCTCCAAGATGGGCACCCCGCTGCTGATCATGGTGCTCAAGGTCCGCGTAAACTTGGCCACGGCGACCTTGCGCAAGAGGGAGCCGAAGACAGGCAGCTTGAGCATAATGTCGTCCACCAACACACGTCCCTTTTCAGTGGAATAAAACCGCTTGAATGCAAAAACAAAAAGCACGACTGCGCCGATTATGTAATGGATATTGCCTTTGACAAAGTTGCTAATGCCCACCACGATCTGGGTAGGGACTGGAAGGGCCCCCCCAAAATCAGCAAACATCTTCTGAAAAACCGGGATTACAAAGACCAAGATCACACCGACCACGAGAGCGGCGATAACAAGGACAATAATGGGATAGGTCATGGCTCCCTTGACCTGTTTCTTCAGTTTCATGGCCTTTTCCATGTAACCGGAAAGGCGATCCAAGATTGTATCTAAGATGCCGCCCACTTCGCCGGCTGCAACCATGTTAACAAACAGGTCGTCAAAAATATTGGGGTATTTTCCTAGGGCATCCGCAAGGGTTGAGCCTTGTTCCACAGAGTCCTTGATCTCCTTCAAGGTTTTCTTAAAGGTTTTGTTCTCTTGCTGGGAGTACAGAATATCAAGGCTCTGAATCAGCGGGAGTCCGGCATCGATCATGGTTGCAAATTGTCTTGCAAACACCACCACCTCGGCTGTTTGTACCTTGGGTTGCATGAAGGAGACATTTTCAAAAAGATCCTTCGACTTTTCCTTTATCTTCGTAGGTTTTATCTGCATACGACCCAGTTGCGCACGCACTGCCCTCTCATGAGGGGCCTCTATTTCACCCTTCTGGGTTGTCCCCTTTCTGTTTTCTCCTTTCCAAATAAAGACCGGCATAGTTCACCTCATTCTATGATTGACGATTTTCGATTGACGATTGACTATTTGAAGAACAAGCTCTTGATTCTTGAATTGTAAATACTCAATTTATCATCAATGTTCCTCAAATACAACAGTAGCTTCCGTCCTCGTGTCCATCCATGAATGTCATGCAAAAAGCCAGCCACTCAACAGGTTTTCAATTCACAAATGGCGGATTTCTCAATAAGCAAGGCCGCTCTGGTGGAATAGCGTTGCCATAAAGTGTACAAAATCTTGTTGACAAGCCCAAAATGGGTTGATAAGAACGCCAAGATTTTTGCTATCGAAGGGGGGTGATTCAGATGGTTTGTACAAGTGTAAAGAAAGGGTTGGAGTGCATCTTTATGACCAAGAAAGGTTGTTCCTTTAATGGTGGGGTTTGCCACCAAATCGTGGAGGAATGCCATGGATGTAGCCGCGCTTCAGAGTTCGTTTCCGGCTGGTATTGCACGGCCTGTCCGGATCCTTTGGTCAAGTGGAGAAATGGCGATTGCAACTTCGCCACCCACGTTACAAAGGAAACCCAGACCAAAAATACCAGGATCAATCCACTCAAGGCATCCAAGAGAAAAGCCCGCTAGGTTTAGACATCAGTGGTCAGTGGTCAGTCAACGGTCATTGACTACTGTCCACTGACCACTGACTACTGACCACTGAGCCCTGTCCACTGACTAAACCAGCTTCCCAAGAGCATCCTCTATTCTGTCGAGCCCTTCCTTTATGGTTCCAAGACCTGTTGCATAGGAAAATCTTATAAAACTGTCATCACCAAAGGCTATTCCTGGTACCAGGGCCACCCGTGCTGCGGCTAAAAGGTGCTCACAAAGGCCGGCGGAACCCTTTATGGTTGTTCCTTCCGTCTTGGCACTGAAATAATAGCTGAAATTCGGAAATGCATAGAAGGCCCCGCCAGGCACATTGCAATGGACTCCTGTAATGGCATTCAAGCGCTGTAATAGGTATCTCCGCCGCTCGTCAAAGGCCTGGACCATGGTTTGGATGAAACCTTGTGGTCCGTTCAAGGCCGCAACCGCAGCCTTCTGTGCTATGGAGTTGGGGTTTGAGGTGCTCTGGCTCTGGATTTTTGTCATCCCTGCAATGACTTCACGCGCTCCGGCCACATATCCGATGCGCCAGCCCGTCATCGCATAGGTCTTGGATAGCCCATTTACGACAAAGGTCTTAGATTTTACCTCCTCACTCACCTGGGCAATGCTGCAAAAGGATCTATCGTCAAAGATCAGTTTTTCATAGATTTCATCTGAAACGACCCCAATATCATATTTTAAGATCACCTTGGCCAAGGCATCCAACTCGGATTCGGTGTAGACCGAACCAGTCGGGTTGGAAGGGCTGTTGAGAATCAACAGTTTTGTTCGAGGCGTAATGGCCGTCTCAAGAGACTCTGGCGACAATTTAAAATCATCTGCTTCCCCTGTTCTAACAATCACAGGATCAGCACCAGCAAGAATCACAATCGGTGGATAGGATACCCAGTACGGGGCAGGGATTATCACCTCATCGCCTGGGTTCAACAAGGCATGAGCCAGGTTGTAGAGAACGTGTTTTCCTCCGCAGGAAACCATTACCTCGTCACGTTCGTAACTGAGGTTGTTATCGCGCCGAAATTTTTCTATGATAGCATCTTTAAGCTCAGGAATACCACCCACGGCCGTATATCGTGTAAATCCATCCTCCATGGCCCGCATGGCCTCATCCCTGATGTGTCTGGGGGTATCAAAATCGGGTTCTCCAACACCGAAGCTGATCACATCCACACCCGCCTGTCTCATGGACACAGCCTTTGCGTTTATGGCCAGGGTAGGAGACGGCTTGATCGCCTTGATTCGTTCGGATAAGAACATTAGCCCCTCCTCAATCTCCTCGAACCTTTTCTCTTGACCGAGGGTATGAGCCTGCTTAAAATGATAATTTAGTCCATGTTTTTCGTGAATCGTGTAATCGTGAATCGGACAACGAATAACGATTCCCGAATAACGAAACGTCCAGTACCAAAGATTGAATAAAAAGACAATTCCTTTGAAAAAGAAAAAGTGGCCCAGCTATTCTATGCTGAAGATCAGAAGTACCCGCATTACCATGGCAGGGAAATGGATATTCTACTATGTCCTGATAGGGCTCATTGCCGGTCTGGGCGCTATGGCCTTTCAGTCTCTATGCCAGACGGGCTCGCATATCTTCATGGATCACTTGGCAGGCTACCGCCCGCCTCCGCCTGCTGGAGAGCCTCACCTTTTCCACCCCACGGACACACCCTTTAATCGCTGGATGCTCTTCTTTCTCCCGGCTCTGGGAGGCATTATAAGCGGATGGCTTGTGTATACCTTTGCACCCGAGGCAGAAGGCCATGGCACGGATGCGGCCATCGATGCCTATCACAATAAGGGCGGGTTTATCCGAGGAAGAATACCTTTTATCAAGACCATCGCCTCTGCGATCACCATAACCTCTGGCGGCTCAGGAGGTCGCGAGGGGCCCATCGCTCAAATCGGGGCCGGATTTGGCTCGTTCCTTGCGACAAAGTTGAAACTCTCTGATCGGCAGCGTCGCATCATGTTGGCGGCAGGCATAGGAGCAGGCGTGGGAAGCATCTTTCGGGCACCCCTTGCCGGGGCCCTCTTTGCGGCCGAGGTGCTCTACCGTGACCCGGAATTTGAATCAGAGGTGATCATCCCGGCTGGCATCTCTTCGGTCGTTGCCTACTGCCTCTTCTGCCTCTTCTTCGGATGGGGTTCGCTATTTGAATCTCAGGATTTTGTTTTTCAAAACCCCTTGGAACTGGGGCCTTACATTGTGCTTGCATTCGTCTTGGTTGGAGGCGGGATCCTGTATATCAAGTCCTTTTATGGAGTCCAACGCATCGCCAGGGCTGTAAAGATCCCAAATCATATCAAGCCGGCCATTGGAGGTCTGTGTACGGGGGCCATCGGTTTTTTTCTCCCTGAAACGTTGTCTTTTGGTTATGGCTTTGCCCAAATGGCCCTAGACAATCAACTGCCCACACTTCTTCTCCTTGGCATAGCCATAGGAAAGATATTCACCACCTCTTTTTCGATCGGTTCCGGGGGCAGCGGTGGTGTCTTTGGCCCGTCTGTTGTCATCGGCGGAGCCTTGGGAGGGGCAGTAGGCAGGATCTTCCATGCCATTGTGCCAGGGATTGTGACACAGCCCGGGGCCTTTGTGGTGGTTGGCATGGCGGGGTTCTTTGCCGCTGTTTCCAATGCCCCAATCTCAACCATTATCTTTGTTAGCGAGATGACGAACTCATATCATCTGCTGCTGCCCAGCCTGCTGGTTTGCTCCCTTGCTTTCTTGCTTTCACGGAAATGGACCATTTATGTAAAGCAGGTACGAACCAAGATAGACTCCAATGCACACCGCGGAGACTTTTTTGTTGACGTTCTTGGCACCATTCGGGTGAAAGAACTTATGCCTCAGGTGAGAAAGGTCGAATTGGTCCCTGAATATATGCCGTTTTCGGCTTTCAGAAAGATGTTTTCTTCGACCGATCAGCATTACTTCCCGGTGGTGAACAAGGAAAACAGGCTGACGGGCATTTTCTCCATTAACGATATTCGAGGCATCCTCTTCGATGAGGCAATTGGCGATCTTGTGGTCATGGAAGATATCGCCAACCCGGATATCATCGTCACAACACCCTCTGAAGATCTGAATGAAGTGCTCAAGAAATTTACCATTCGCAACCTTCACAGGCTCCCTGTTGTCAAGGAAGAAGACCACACGATTTTGATAGGGATGCTAGATCGCAGGGAGGTCATCCAGTATTACAACCAGAGGGTTCAAGAAATGAAATCGAGATACCATAGAGTCGAGATCGAGTCAGATCACGAAGTTAGCCAACTGAAAAACATACCCGTAGGTCAGGCCATGAGGCGAGAAATGGAGACGATCCGGTCAGATATGCCACTCAGACAACTCAGGGAATTTGTATATCACAGCAAGTTTAATAGCTTTCCTGTGCTTGATCCCCTGGGCCGGTTGATCGGTATACTTTCTTTATCCGACTGCCAGAAAACCTTTGATGAAAATGCCGAGAAGACGTTGACCGCGGAAGACATTGCCACGCGTGATGTGGTGACTGTGACCGAAGATGATAGCCTGTTTTTAGCCCTGACGAGAATTATCCAAGGAGATTTTTCCGTTCTCCCTGTGGTGAACAAACAGAATCCAAAACACCTCACGGGAGTTATCAGCCGAAGGGATATCATGTCTGCCTATGACGATATTGTCATCAGGAAG
>DAOURD010000162.1:0-4669 GCA_030625295.1 Desulfobacterales bacterium
ATCGAACATGGTGGGAGAGTCAGAGTCGGATTCGACGATTTCCTTGGAAAGGTCTTTGGTCCGGCCCAGGGACTGAGCCTTCCTTCACTGGGAGCCACCGTGAAGCAAGGCAAGCTAGGATGCACATTGGCGCGGGACGACCACAAAGGCGCTGTCCTCGCCCCGATCACAGGAACCGTGCTTGCTGTGAACCATAAGGCCATTGAGCATCCGGATATCGCCTACGAGGATCCCTACCAGCAGGGATGGCTATTTATGGTAGAGCCTGGCATCCTGAAGGCTAATTTGAAGGGGCTCTATTATGGTAAGGAGAGCTTCCAGTGGATGGAGAATGAGAATGACCGCCTGATGAAGCTCATGGGTCCTGAGTACGAACAGTTGGCCGCCACAGGTGGTGAGCTGATTGGTGACCTCTTCGGCCATTTTCCGGAGCTCGGATGGGATCGCCTGGTAGAAACGTTTCTGCGGACAGAAAAGGTCTGAACCGCTCATAATTTACTTCCAAATCCCCCCTCACTAGCCCTTCTCCCCCCGAAAGTGGGGGAGAGGGCGGTGCGGGTCTCGCCATCCACATCTATCCCGTGCCGACGCAGGCCAGTCGAACCTGGCATAGTAGTTGTGCTACTAACTCGTCAAAGACCCCAATTGAACAACGAGCCATACGGCCCATATCCTTAATCCATAATCTTGACAAGATGTGCCCTGTGAGACAAACTCACATTCTGATCTCTTATACGAGGCGTACCTCGCCATGGCAACGATGGGTTTCAGACTGTCTGAGCGGTTCGACTCCTCCTGGGGTGACACGTGGACCCGTTACGTTCAAGTGTCTGGCCTCTCCGCACTAGAGGAAGTGATCGGGCTCGACTGCTCGCTCTGTCCGTGCCTGATCGACGAGCTGGGCGAGGATGATTGCCGGCATACCGTTTATGCTGAGTATCTGTTTGGCGTATTTGACGACCCTGACTACCTCCTCGGGCTCTGTCCGAACAGAAACGGAAAAAGCGCGCAGCTCTTGGCTTTAGCGCGAGAGCCTTCAGAGGAAGATGTAGAGCTGTTTCAGGAAAAGGGTTTTGCGTTCAAAGGGTATGAGCTGATCGAAGAGGCGACCTGCATCAGTGCGCTGACGAACTGCAGGGGATTTGAGAAGGCCTTCAAGGGATCTGAGCTCTCCGCGTGTGGACTTATCCCCAACCATTCCCGAGCGTACGAGGTGCGCCGGCTCCTTCGTGAGCACTATCCTGATGAGCTCCGTGCTGATTGCAATGTTTGGGCTATCTGGAGAAAAGAGGACGTCTAACACCTCTGTAAAAACTGGCTACACTGGCTGTAGCTAAAGACAACACCCTTGCAACAACTCGATTTTATTTCATTTCCTGGCCTATTCCCATTCGAATCCAACCAATGTGTAGCTTTTTATCGCACCAACACCTCCCTGTCGATCTGTCTCATAACGCACAGTACAAAAGAATTTGAAGAAAAATATCAATGATATCAAGAGGAAACACAAAAAAATCATTGATACGTTCTCTCATGGCACTTCCGTTGCAAATCCAATTGGGCAAAGGCATAAGTTTAGTGAAGCCAGTTTCAGTGCAACATGGTCTTAATAGCAACAGGAAGAAAAGGAGGAGGTCATTATGAGAAATACTGCACGTAATATCGGTTATGGCCAGGGAGAGGTGCCTCGAGGTGCCCGCCGTTTTTGTGTTCATAGCGCAAACGGCGCATCAGGCATGGCCAAGATTTGTATCCTCAATTATGAATGCGAGCATTGCGCCTTTGATCAGTGGCTGGAAGAGACTCGCACAAGCGGGAGCGTGCCAAGGACTTCCGGGACGTCGGGTCTTGCATATGCCAAGGCTGCGTGATCATTGGGAGCCAGTGTTTGGCGTACAGAGAAAGAGCTTGGTGGATGAAAACCGGCTATACAAAGGAGCTTGAGAGCCCATAGTTCTCTCTAACCCAGTGAATTTTAAAGAAATATCATATTAACCAAACCGTCATTCCCGCGTAGGCGGGAATCCAGGAAAATCAAGGGGTTATGGATTCCTGCCCGCCGTGGCGCGGCTTTGGCGCGACAGGCTTTCGCAGGAATGACAGAACTTTGGACTGTTGAGAAAGAAGGTGAAATCAATGACGGAGAAAGCGTCTAAGGAAAAGAAAGAAAAAAAGAGAGTCGTAGGCTTCCAGGTGCTGGAGGACGAATGTATCTGGATGAAGGCCGGGGTTGTCAATTTCCGGCTTTGCGATAATGCCTATGACTGCTTCACTTGTGGATTTGACAAGGCAATGCGGCGCGCCATGGGTGCGAAAGCCCCTTCTAGAAAAAAGGCGGAACCCGAATGGATGACTCATATGAAGGGTTTACCAGGGTCAGCTCGGTATTGCAGGCATTTCCTGACGGGTCGGATCGAAAATCCTAAGATCTGTCCGATGAACTATGAGTGCTACCACTGTCCGTATGATCAGATGCTCGAAGATATGGACCTTGGAGAACCTATTGGGGCTCCCGCGTTCATGAAGGCCTCGGGCTATCGCATGGCTGAAGGCTATTATTATCACCTCGGCCACAGTTGGGCACGCGTCGAACATGGTGGGAGAGTCAGAGTTGGATTCGATGATTTCCTTGGAAAGGTCTTTGGCCCGGCCCACGGACTGAGCCTTCCATCCCTGGGAGCCACGTTGAAGCAAGGCAAGGTAGGATGCACATTAGCGCGGGACGACCACAAAGGCGCTGTCCTCGCCCCGATCACAGGAACCGTGCTTGCTGTGAACCATAAGGCAATGGAGCATCCGGATATCGCCTACGAGGATCCCTACCAGCAGGGATGGCTATTTATGGTAGAGCCTGGCATCCTGAAGGCTAATCTGAAGGGGCTCTATTATGGCAAGGAGAGCTTCCAGTGGATGGAGAAGGAGAATGACCGCCTGATGAAGCTCATGGGTCCAGAGTACGAACAGTTGGCCGCCACAGGTGGTGAGCTGATTGGCGACCTCTTCGGCCATTTTCCGGAGCTCGGATGGGATCGCCTGGTAGAAACGTTTCTGCGGACAGAGAAGATCTGAGTTGTTGAATTAAGGCATGGTCTTCGGGCGGGCATAAAACCCCTGGCCCAGACCGGGGTTGGTGCCTGCCCAGATTCTCAAAGTCCTGTCGCGCCAGGGCGGGCCGCCCCTACGACGTCCTCAGGTTCTATTTTGTAGGGGTGGGGTTTATCCCGTGGCGACGCAGGCTGTCTTCAAGGAATTTCGAGCAGTACCGGCAAAAATAAAAAGGCAGCTCATCAAGGTCTTGCTGCCCCCCCGAGAAATACATGAGACACCTTCTATCCATGCAATGAACGAGATCAAAGAGGTGACCCAATTCATGAAGAGCCACCTTGGCTGCTCTCTCTAAAAGTAGAGACTCGGGGGGAGTGCTTCCGTCCGAATTTCTCCTCAGCCTGTAGAGCGAAACCACGGCACATTTTCCACCCTGCTTTGCCTCCCCAAAAACATGCGTGAGGATAGGTACGAAAAGATCGACCTCAAGGAGACCGACCACCTTCACGTAATCATGAGATGGCATGGATCCCAGATCCTTGAGGATGGAAGCTGCATTGTATTGATTCCTGTTCACATCGAAGGCGTAGGCAGGAGGTTTCAGGCGTGGGAGGATGTCTGCATCCAGATTGAAATAGCCGAGGACATGGGCTGCTATGACCTTCAAGGCGACTTCGGGAACCTCTCCAAATGGCACCACTCCGATGCATCTCTTTGTTGGGTTCATTGGTCAGGGTATTCCAAGAACCTACTCTTGAGGCCTTTGGAGATTGTGCCGCTTGATCATCTTATGCAGGGTAACCCGGTTGATTTCCAGGATCTTGGCGGCCGCGGTCACATTCCAGTCGCACTCCTCCAGAATTTGTTCAATATGATCCCTTTCCGTTTCCCGGAGCGATCGTCGTCCTGGTAACTGGGTCCTAAGAGGCCTCAGGAAGGAGAAGTCATCGATACCAAGTGTCCTCGATCTTGAAAGGACCACAGCCCGTTCAATAGCATTTTCCAGTTCCCTGACATTTCCTGGCCAATCGTAGCGCTTCAAGAGTTCCATGGCATCTCGCCTGACATGATCTACCTGCTTTGTGGTTTCATGGCTGTATTTATTGAGGAAGTGCTGGACCAACAAGGGGATATCTCCCTTCCTTTCCCTGAGTGGAGCGACGTGGAGGGCGATCACATTGATTCGATAGAAAAAGTCCTCCCGGAAAGTACCGGCCGCGGCATCTTTTTCCAAATCCCGCCGGGTGGCAGAAATCAACCGGAAATCGACATCGATAGGTTGTCTGTCTCCAATTCTGGTGACTTTCTTATCTTCCAGAACGCGTAATAAATCGATCTGCATCTTGGGGCTGATATCTCCAATCTCGTCCAGGAAGAGGGTCCCACCGGTGACAACCTCTAAGAAGCCCTTACGGGCGTGGACCGCCCCGGTGAAGGCCCCTTTTTGATGGCCGAAGAGCTCGCTTTCCAAGAGGGTATCAGGGATCGCACCGCAATTGATTGCGATAAATGGGCCTTTGGATCGAGGGCTCCTGGCATGGATCGCCTTGGCCACCAGCTCTTTTCCCGTACCGGTTTCTCCTGTAATCATGACGGAGGAGTCGCTCTGGGCGATCTCAGGAAT
>DAOURD010000293.1:0-3422 GCA_030625295.1 Desulfobacterales bacterium
GATCCATAATCCTGCCGCCCCGACAGAGAAATCTCCCGAGATGGGGTCTGCGGTGTGGAGCCCTATGATATCTGTCACCATAAGCCCTTCCCGCAAGGAAGACGAAAGCTCATCTGGGTCAAGGAAGCCATTCCGGATGTAAAAATTGGTGGCCTGAACCGACGGAGGGGCCTTGATTCCGAGGCGTCCGGCATTACCCGTTGAGCGGCGGCTCTCTTTGTTGGCGGTGTATTGGTCATAGAGAAATCCTTGTACAACCCCCTCCGATACCAATACGCTTCGGTCATGAAAAGAGCCCTCATCATCAAACGGGCTGGAGGCAATGCCGTCCGGATAGAGCCCGTCGTCCACAATCGTCACACGAGGCGAAAAAACTGGCTCCCCCATCCGTCCAAGGAGTATAGATTTTCCTTTCTGAAGGTTGTCGGCCATGAAAGACGCGGAGAGAACCTTTAGGACATCCGATGCGACCCAGGGAGGCAATATAGCAGGGACCTGCATACTCCTCACAGAGCGGGCACCGAGCATTCTGACGGCCCGTCTGGCTGCTGTAGCACCGATCAAACCCATGTCGAGCTGCTCGAAAAACGGGGAAAAGCCATAATCCCAGCCGATTTCGGCATTTTCTCCTTCCTCTGCCACTACCATGATGCTCCCCGACACAAGCGTTTTCTGGTACGAGAGCTTGAGGCCCGTATGATTACATATTGTCACAGTACCCGTGGTTTCAACATAAGCCGCCTTGCGCACCTTTTTGATACGAGGGTCACTCGATCTTGCTACGGCTTCAAGGGTGCGAGCCCTGTCAATCTTGTCCTCAACCGGAATTCTTTGAAGATCATGATCGAATTGGTCAAATTGAGGGGGCGTCTTGGCCGGGGGCAGAGGAAATCCGACATAGGGGTCTGGGTCTGTGGCACTGGCCCCGTGAACGACCTGCTCAATCAGATCCGGGATAACCTTTGAGGATAGGTCCGTAGAAAAAGCAAACCCCGGTCTTTGCTCTTTCAGTCCTCTCAGACTAAGACCAGCATTTTCGCTTCTTACAAAGACATCAATGACGCCATCCTTGATTTCAATGGTAAGGCCGTTGGAATAGGTCATATAGACTTCATAGCCGTCCAGACCTTCATGAGAGAGTCTGGCCATGATTGAGTCTACAATCGACGAATGATCGGGCATCTCGATTACCTAATTTTCTCTGCGTGCTTCGCGCACTTTGCGGTGAACTATTACAGATTTTTCAGCATGGCGATTTCATCGCAGTCGGGAAACTTCACGCACTTGATACAGTCTGCCCATATCTTCTGGGGAAGCGTGGCCTTGTCTACGATCTTGAATCCATGTTTGTTGAAAAAATCGGGGCGATAGGTCAGGGTAAAGACACGCCTGATCCCAAGATCATGGGCTTCGGATAGGGCAGAAGTGACAAATCTTGAGCCGATTCCCTCTCCTTGATATTGCTTGCAAACAGCCAGAGAGCGTATCTCTGCCAGATCTTCCCAGCACACGTGAAGAGCGCAGACACCAATAATAGAACCGCTGCTTTTTTCCTCAAAGACGCTAAAGTCTCTCACAGCGTCATAGAGGTCACTCAAGGCCCGCGGTAGTAGTTCCCCACGGTCAGCATGCTTTTTAAGGAGGCGGTGAATCGCCTTCACATCTCTTACGGTGGCTTTGCGTATCATGTCAATATCTGATGCTGTCATCTTGATCTTCCGTGGATGAAGTACTTTTGGCCTTGCTTCGCACAAGCAGGAGATAAAATATGATCAATATGGGATAAGGCAAAAACGCCTGCTCAAAATCACCCTTAAAAAGGGAGTAGGTAGAATATCCCAGAAAACACAATATGATAAGAATCTGCAGCCAGACTACAGCACGCATCACGACTTTTCGTGGCTCCTTTGGTTTTCGCTGAGTAATAGTATAGGAATTTCCTTTTTTAAGCGGCGAAGCCGCGTCGTATAAAATCGCGAAGCGATTTTATATTACAAATAATCAAAAAAGACCAGAGTTTTCCAGGTCGGAAAGCCTCGCTCATCAAAGCGAGACATTCTATTGCGCGGGGATACTATAGTGGTGTTTCTGCCTGAAAAAACTGGGGTTTCTGCTTCAACTCCCGCGATTCTTAGGGTGCTGCCGGCGGTAGCGTTTTGTGGCTGGGCTCTGCCGCAACAAGACATAAGTGGCCCCTGTGGCCCCGTCACAAGCCCTTGCACTGGTGAAGGCTATGACCCATTTACGCCAACGTCCGGAGGTAAGCCATTCCTTAACCTTGGTTTTCAGCACAGGCTCTTCGCGAGAAGATAGGCCGCGGCCATGTACTACCAACACGGCTCTTTTCCCGGATAACACGGCCTCCTTGAGAAACCGTTCAAAGGCCTCCTGTGCGGGCTCTACCCCGAGCCCGTGCAGATCAATGTGGCCCTGAATCGAATAGTCACCCCTGTGGAGACGTTTCGCGACCTCAGGGTTGACGCCGTACCCGACCCCCTCCATATATTCTGGCGTGTCAGAGACAGTGAAACCTTCTCCGTTTCTAATAAGCTTCTGTAACCGTGTCAGGGCTTCAGCTTCGGGATCTTCGCCTGAGATCTTGGCAGGGATAGCTTTAGTCATCCCAATCGAAGCGTCCCCGCGTGGGGCGGGTACAACGTTTGCCATTGCTTCTTGAAAAAGCCTCTCTTCATCCTCAAGATTTGACTCACCGTGTTTAGATCGACTAGCCATTGGCTCTTCTTTACTGCGGGGGACCAACGGGAATGAGTTTTCCTCAAGGAGGACTTTGAGGTTTTTGAAAGGTCGGTAGGTGTCATAAGGCCTGGATGGTTTCATGGCACATCTTCACTCTTTGACAAAATACCCCAAACATGCTAAAAACGCAAATATTCAGGTGATGCAGGCTATACCAGGCTCAGGAGGCAAAAGATGAAAGTTACGTGTGATGCGTGCGGGTGCGACATGAAAATAACCTCCAGTTTCAGGTACCTTTGCCCGGAATGCAAAAACGAGATTGAGATGGCACATATTCAAGAGACGAACGTTAAATACCGTGACGAGCACAAAAAGAACATAGAGTGGTTAAAGATCAAAGGCAATGAGATCATTATTGTGAATTAACGGGGTTTGTACGCCAAAGAACGGAGCTTCTCATAGCCAAAAAGCTCGTCCCTGACCATTGAGCCTTCCTTGATCTCTACTTGAAACCCCTGCTCCATAGCAGCTACCACGGTTTCCTTGACTTGATCCCACAAAGGTCTTTTTCCGGTCTCCTGTTGCACGGAAGTCAAAGGTTCTACCACTTTGTCCCGTATCTCGGGCGGCACCCATACCACGCGCAAGAAATCTCGTATATCCAGAGGGCCCAAAAAGACCACTGCATTGATCAGCGCTATACCTTCCACCTCAGAGATGACAAA
>DAOURD010000147.1:0-4895 GCA_030625295.1 Desulfobacterales bacterium
CAGGATTCGAGACGACAACATCTTTGATCGTGTCACAGCACGCATGAAGAAGTGGTTTAAGGATATCATTTGAAAGGATACAAAAACCAACAGGAGGTGGGGACAATGATGTTCAGTTTTGTGGAGAACGAAAAATCGGCCAAGATCAAGGTAATCGGAGTGGGTGGGGCAGGCGGAAACGCTGTCAACAACATGATTGAATCAAGGCTTCATGGGGTGAAATTCATATCGGCCAACACGGATCTCCAGGCCCTCGAAGTGTCAAGGGCACCGGTGAAGATCCAGATGGGGGAAAAACTGACGGAGGGTCTTGGAGCCGGAGCAAATCCGGAAATCGGGCGACAGGCTGCCATGGAAAACATAGACGCTATCCGAAGCGCAGTGGAAGACAGCCACATGGTCTTTATTACCGCCGGTCTGGGTGGGGGCACGGGCACAGGTGCAGCACCTGTGATTGCGGAGGCGAGCAAGGAGGTCGGCGCCCTCACCGTCGCAGTGGTGACAAAGCCTTTCGGTTTTGAGGGTAAAAAGCGAATGAAGCAGGCCGAAGCCGGTCTGGAAGCCCTGAAGAAAGTGGTGGACACGATCATCACCATTCCCAACGACAGGCTTCGTGGATTGGCATCCAGCAACGCCACCATGATTGAGATGTTCAGGAAGGCAGACCAAGTCCTTCTCCACGCTGTAAAGGGGATCACTGACCTGATCATGATGCCGGGGCTGGTCAACCTTGATTTTGCCGATGTCAGGACCACCATGGGAAAGGCAGGTCTGGCCATCATGGGAACCGGTATTGCCAGCGGAGAAAATCGGGCATTGGAAGCAGCCGAAAAGGCCGTTTCCCACCCGCTTCTGGAGGATGTCTCCATCACCGGGGCACGGGGCGTCCTGATGAACATTACCTGTGGACCAAAGCTGACCATGACGGAAATGACACAAGCTTCGGACCGTATCCACGCCGAGGCTGGTGACGAAGCAGAGATCATCTGGGGCGCGGTCCTGGATGAGAGTATTGGCGATGAACTCAGGGTCACGGTCATCGCCACTGGGATCGGCTCCAACGACAAAAAGGATAGGGTCCGATTCTCAGGCAAGGTTCGTGATATCACAGAGGCGGACCTCACACGGGCTGTCAATCTTGATGAGCCGACTTTCATCCGCCAGGAGAAGGCAGTGGGCGAATCGGGCGGAGCGCATTACAGAGGCTATCGCGGTATTATCCTGGATAAGAGTGACCTGGAAGTTCCCACTTTCATGAGACGAAAGGCGGACTGATGTTGTCAGTTGTCAGTGATCAGTTGTCAGTGATCAGTGGTCGGATTTGCGATTTGCGAATGCGGAGTGCGGAATGCGGAATTCAGGGATTGAGGAATTGAGGAATTGGGTGTCTTCACTTTAGTTCACTTTAGTTCACTTTAGGCACTTTAGGCACTTTAGCTCACTTTCATTGACAAATGACCAATGACGAATAAAGAGCTCCTGGCGGCAGAGAAGGGAACCGTCAGAAAAGACTGGGCAGGCAAGATCCGGATTGCCCTGGTCTATCCCAACCACTACCATGTTGGGATGTCAAACCTTGGTTTTCATGTAATATACCGCCTTCTGAACGATCATCAGGATGTAGTCTGTGAAAGGGTCTTTCTCCCTGAGGACAATGGTGCAACCCATGGTGGTCTTCGCTCTATGGAATCCCAAAGACCCCTGGGCGATTTTGATATCATCGCGTTCTCCATTTCCTTTGAAAATGATTATCCCAACCTCCTGACTCTCCTAACAGAAGGCGGCATCCCCCGGTGGTCATCAGAGCGAGATACCCCCCATCCTTTGGTCATCGCCGGGGGAGTGACCACCTTCTTAAATCCCGAACCTATAGCACCTTTTGTGGACTGCTTCCTGGTGGGGGAGGCCGAGCCCATTCTTGATATTTTTCTTGACGTATACAGAAGACATTCTGACAAACAGGAGCTTCTTGAAGCCTTAGCTGTACATGTGCCTGGTGCGTACGTGCCCGGGTTATATGATGTAGCTTATAACCCGGATGGCACCATCGCTGAGTTTCGACCAAAGAGTGGGGTTCCTGCGAAAGTTCAGCGGGTGGCAGTGGAAGATCTTTCTTACTGGGATACCTCCAGCATTATCCTCACGCCACACACCACCTTTTGCGATACCTATCTGGTAGAGGCAGGGCGTGGGTGTCACCACGGATGCCGTTTCTGTGCAACCGGGTTTGTCTATCGGCCGCCACGGTTCAGACCAAAGGGCGCATTAGAGAATTGCCTGGAGAATGGGGCCACACGTTCCAATCGGATAGGCATGATGGCTGCTGCGGTTTTAGATGTTCCATATATCGAAGAGCTTTGTCAAAAGGCCCTGCATCAGGGTGTTCAACTTTCTTTTAGCTCCTTGAGAGCGGATCGCCTCACACCAGAACTCGTGGATATTTTTAGACGAAGTAATCTCAAGACTGTTACAATCGCTCCGGATGCGGGCTCAGAACGTATGCGCCGCGTCATAAACAAGGGGATTAATGACCAGGATCTGTTACGGGCTGCTGATCTTCTCGTGGGTGCAGGGATACCAAACTTGAAGCTCTATTTCATGGTAGGCCTTCCCACCGAGACCATGTCTGATGTGGAAGCGATTGTGGCCCTTTGCAAGCAGGTCAAACACCGATTTCTAAAGGCCAGTCGAACAACAAAAAGGATCGGGCAAATAACCGTAAGTCTCAACTCCTTTATCCCCAAACCTTCTACGCCCTTTCAGTGGGTTCCCCTTGAGGACGTAAAGATCCTGAAGGCAAAGATCAAACATGTGAAAGAAGGGTTGAGGCGCGTGGCGAATGTACGTGTGCACTCCGATGTGCCCAGATGGGCATACATCCAGGCCCTGCTTTCCCGCGGAGACCGTCGCACAGCCCAGTTGTTGGCGACTGCACACGAAAACAAAGGAAACTGGCCCAAGACCCTCAAGGCGTCTATCATCAATCCGGATTTCTATGTTTACAGGGAGCGACCCCTGGATGAAATCCTTCCCTGGGACTTCATAGACCACGGCATCAACAAAGCATTCCTAATTGAGGAATACCACAAGGCCCTCCGCGAAGAAACCACTCCCCCCTGTGACGTGGGCCGCTGCAAGGCCTGCGGTGTCTGCAAATAATCCTTCTTCCTTTCTCCCTCTCCAAGTACCAGATGATCCACATCGGAAAAATCATCGGGACAGGAGTTGAAAAGCGGTCCACCTCCTACCGTTTTGACACCCAATCTCTTGCACCGCCTAATCACACTCTCCGTCGAGTCTTTTTGAGCGATCATGGCCAGGTAATTACGTCTTGGAATTTCTACAACTCATTGTATTCATTTATCTTTCAGTGGCAATTTTCTGTGCCATCAATATGGAACGATGGAACAATCTATCAATGAAATTATGGGGATGAGAGGGAAGAATGAAGACCTCTTTGATCTTTCTATTGCATATACCTACAAAAAACTTGACATTATTTTGTATGGATATACAATATATCCATGACCGTTAAAGCGAGATATCTTACAAAAAACATCAGGGAAGACCTCAAAGAAAATATGGTTTTCCTCGGTGGCCCCAGGCAGGTCGGTAAAACGACAGCCGCCAGGGATCTTATCGCTAGGAATTATAAAAGCAGCTATTATAACTGGGATAAATTAAGTGACAGGCGTGCCGCCTTAAAAGGAGAATGGCCGCCGGATTCCGACTTGATTATCCTGGATGAATTTCATAAGCATTCCAAATGGAAAACATGGATAAAGGGTGAGTATGATACCTGCAAGGATCAGTACCGGTTTCTTTTAACCGGCAGTGCCCGCCTGAACATTTACCGCCGCGGAGGAGATTCGCTTCAGGGCAGATACCATTATTACACCCTGCATCCTTTTTCAATTGCGGAACTAAACAGTTTGGCCCCTGGCATAAAACCGTTTAATAAGCTTGCCTTTCATGATAGCCCAAATCCTGAAAATTTTTCCGCGCTTTATGAATTCGGGGGATTTCCCGAGCCTTTAATAAAACAAAATCATCGTTTTTTACGAAGATGGCATAATGAAAGGACAGAAAGGTTTTTCAAAGAGGATATTCGTGATTTAACCATGATCAGGGATTTTGGCAACCTTGCATTGTTATCCGAACTTCTCCCTGAAAAGACATCCTCGATCCTGTCAATCAATTCGCTGGCAGAAGATCTCCAGGTTAATTTCCGAACCGTTGCAAACTGGCTGGATACCTTTGAGCTATTTTATTACTGCTTCAGGATTCCGCCGTACCAGTCCAAAAAGATTGCCGCGGTCAGGAAAGAAAAGAAGCTCTATCTGTGGGACTGGTCAGTCATTGAGGAAGATGGACAAAAACTGGAAAATTTTGTCGCGTCCCATTTGTTAAAATATTGCAATTACCTTTATTCGTATGAAGGGTTTAAGGTTTCTCTCTCTTTTCTAAGGGATTCAACAGGCAGAGAAGTTGACTTTCTGGTTTCCTGTGATAACAAGCCCTGGTTCTCCGTAGAAGTTAAGAATAACGATTCAAGCCTGTCTAAAAATCTATTTTATTTTAAAGACAAATTATCCATACCTTATAATTATCAAGTTGTTAAAAAATGCAGGAATGAGCGTATGCATAAAGGAATAAGGGTCATGCCTGTGAATAAATTTCTCACTGCATTCATCTAATTCTCATGACCCGCCCTTTAATAGGTGACCGTATATGCTCCGAAGAACTTGAGATGAAGCTGAAAGTGGCTATTAATTTGCCATAGGGGAAAAAGCCTTATGATCAGCAAGATATCCGTATCTTCTCAATAACCTGAGCCGACAGGCGGTTAAATTTGAAAACGTCTGACTGTCTGAGCGCATTAGTGAGCCTTAAGA
>DAOURD010000188.1:0-4360 GCA_030625295.1 Desulfobacterales bacterium
AGCTGTTGCCCTTGAAAACCCGGTCTGGGCCAGGGGGGGAGGGTTTGGGAGGGGATACTCAATTTATAATCACAACAACCCGTCTTGTCAAGAAAATTGGTAGGCGTTCACGGGTTCAGAGTTTCGGTGAACCCTGAACCTTGAACCTCTGAACCCGTGAACGGTTACGGAAATTGAATGTGTCAAATTTCCAGGAAGGCCTTCAGCTTGCGGCTCCTTGTAGGGTGGCGCAGCTTCCTTAAAGCCTTTGCCTCGATCTGCCTGATCCGTTCTCGGGTCACCGCAAAATCCTTTCCCACCTCTTCAAGCGTATGGTCTGACTTCTCTCCTATCCCGAATCGCATGCGTAGCACCTTTTCTTCACGGGGTGTCAGGGTTGCCAGCACTTTTCGGGTTTGCTCGGCCAGGTTCAGATTGATAGCAGCCTCAGAAGGTGACATAAATTTCTTGTCCTCTATGAAATCCCCGAGATGACTGTCCTCTTCCTCTCCAATAGGTGTCTCCAGAGATATAGGCTCCTTGGCAATCTTCAAGACCTTGCGCACTTTTTCCAGGGGAAATTCCATTTTGTCAGCGATTTCCTCTGGCGTCGGTTCACGGCCCAGCTCCTGCACCAAATAGCGAGAGGTCCGAATCAGCTTGTTGATCGTTTCGATCATGTGGACCGGAATTCGGATGGTTCGGGCCTGATCGGCAATAGCCCTCGTGATGGCCTGCCTGATCCACCAGGTGGCATATGTGCTGAACTTATAGCCCCTCCGGTATTCAAACTTGTCCACAGCCTTCATAAGGCCGATGTTTCCTTCCTGAATCAGGTCCAGGAACTGAAGCCCCCTATTGGTATACTTCTTTGCAATGCTGACCACCAACCTCAAATTGGCATTGATCATTTTTCCTTTGGCAATTCTGGTATGATGCTGACCCTGTTCAATTCGGGCCAGCACGCGCTTCAGGCCCTGGCTATTCATTTTCAATCGGAGCTTTTCTTGATGAACGGTTTCTACTATCTGACTGGCACGATCGACCGGGGCTGGAATTTCGTTTTTTTTCGGTTTACGCTGTTTCAATAACTTCGCGACAAATTTTGTTTTCTGGTCACAACCCTCGCGCATCTCGGTCAACGTGACTCCTAACTGTGCAGCACATTTTGCAAACTCCTGTTCCAGGCTGTCAAACCTATCGATATGGTGTTCGATCCCATATACAACAGCATTGATCAACCTGGCATCCAATCTCCAATCCTTGATGAGTTCGAAGATCTTGTGGTTCCTGCGATTTATAGAGCGCCTCACTTTTCGACGGGCACCGGAGTCCATCCTGGTAGCGAACAGGGGATCTCGATACTGTGTGTTCTCCTGGTGGATTTTTTTGATAGCATCAACAATCTTGCAAATTTTTTCCGTATGCACCGATTCTTGGATAAAGGCATCGATCTCATCCACATCCCGCAAGACATCCCTGAGGCGAATCTCGCCTTTTGAAAGGGGATCACCCAGGCTGGTAATCTTTTCTACCCCCACTGTAGACTGCACGAGGGCCTTCAATACTTCCTGTTCCCCTGCTTCTATCTGCTTGGCGATCACTACCTCGTCCTCTCGACTCAGTAGAGATACCAATCCCATCTCCCGGAGGTACATTTTGACAGGATCAGTGACTCTGCCAAATACATCTCGCTCTGGCTCCGGAGGCGTCTCTGGCTTCTCTTCCCGGATCTTCTTTTCCACATCTGGCTGAAATGCTTTGATTTTGCTCCCGTCGATCACTGCGATATCAAGTTCGTCAAAGACCATTATCATTTTATCGATCTGATCAGGGGAAACTGCACCTTCCGGCAAGGCATCGTTGAGCTCTTCATAGGTAAGGTAGCCATGCCTTTTCCCTTTGGTTATCAGTTGTTTCAAATTTTCAAGCTTGGACCTGTTGGCCATAAGAATCTTCCTCCAAACCTAACTGAACGTCTCGGAAGTTCTATCCGCTTGCCGCGGCAAATTTCTACGACTTTAGTCGAGTGGTCGAGTGGTTAACTACTCGACTCCGCCTCAGCCGGACGAAGCCAGGTGCTGTTGAGCCCATTCTTGTTTCTCAGCAAGGAGTTGATTCAACAACTCCTGGTTGTTGGTCCTCTCGGCCTCTTTGATCTTTTTTGAAAGTAGTCTAATGCGCCTCTTTCTAAGGCGGGCTTGGTACTGTCTCACAATCTTGTGACAACTGTCACGATCCGTCTGGATCTCCTCCATTAGCAGAGAAGATATCAAGTTCCTGATCTGGGCGTCATCAGTCTGTGCGATCAGATCAGCACCTGTTACAGGTCGGTCTGAACTGGATTTCTGCAAGATCATACGCCCTAATTCCTTAAGCTCGACTGTTTCAAACCCCTCTACAATTTCTTGCGGATTAAAACCGGAGACCATCTCCGGGCATTGCAGCATGATTGCAACAAGGGCCTCTTCAAGTTTTGAGTTGTGCCGTGGCTTGGGTGAAGAGACCGCCTTTTTGTCCTTTGTTGCTGAAGCCCGGACCTGTTCCAGGATGGCCGATTCATCGATGTCCAGGCGCTCGGCTAAATCCCTTATGTAGACCGAACGACTTACGCCGTCGAGCAAAGAGCCAAGAGGCCCTTTCAATGCTTCAATAATACGCACCTTGCCTTCCAGAGAAAGGCCATGTTTCTTGATGGCAGACGCTATAAGAAATGGCATGACTCCTAATGCCTTTTCAGTAGCTTTGAGAAACCCATCGGCACCAACTTCAAAGACATAGGAATCCGGATCCTTTCCCTCGGGAAGAATCAATATGCGAGGATCAACCTTCTCTTCCAGAAACAGGGGCAGACTGCGTTCAGCAGCTTTTATGCCGGCTTCATCTGAATCAAAGACGAGGATCATTTGCCGGGCATACCCCTTCATGATGCGCACGTGTTGCCGGGCCAGGGCCGTTCCGAGGGTTGCTACCACACTTTGTATGCCGTGACAGTGTAAGGCCAGCAAATCAAAATAGCCTTCTACGATAAAGACTGAGCCGCTCTGGCGGCAGGCCTCTTTGGCAACATGCAACCCGTACAATGTTCGACTCTTGTGATAGACCGGTGTATCGGGTGAGTTAAGATACTTGGGGAGGCTATCGTCCAGGCAGCGCCCGCCAAAACCCAATACTGTTTTATGAATATCAACAATGGGAAATATGATCCGGTCACGAAACCGATCATAATATCTCCCGTTTTTGGCAACCACCAGACCTGCTTTTTCAAGATCATCGCGCGGCACCCCTCTTCTGGAAAAGTATTGTGTCAGCCCCGTCCACGACTGCGGTGCATACCCCAGCATAAAGCGGTCTATGACTTCCGGTGTCATTTGCCGCTTACCCAAATACTCCCTTGCTTGTTTGCCTGAAGAGGGATGGGACAAAATTCCCTTGAAATAATCAGCAGCCTCTTTGTTAATCTTGAACAACCTTTCCTTTTCTTCCAACTCCTTCTTTTGAGTGGGCGACATCTTCCTGGTCGGTATTTCAATACCGTATTTTTGTGCCAGAAAGCCCACAGCCTCTGGGAAGCTCAGATTATTGTGCTGGATGAGGAAACTGAAAACATTGCCGCCCTGTCCACACCCAAAACAGTGAAATATCTGCTTCTCCTCGCTGACTGTAAAAGAAGGCTTCTTGTCCGCATGAAATGGGCATAACCCTATGAAATTCTTACCAGTCTTTCTTAAGGCAACATATTCTGCAATCACATCAACGATATTTGCTGCGTCTCGAACATGGGCAACTATATCTTCGGGTATAAAACCAGCCAAAATTGACGCTTCTCCGGAACAGTTGAGTGGTCGAAAACTCAACTACTTAACTGATTTCTTACGATTTCACTTACGACCTTGCCGTCGGCTGAGCCGGCCAACCTGGCCATAAGTGTCTTCATGATCCTGCCCATGTCCCTCATGTCTTTGGCGTCGAGCTCTTCGATAACCCGTGTGACCGTCTGGGCAATCGCTTCTTCCGAAAGCTGTTCAGGCATGAATGACATCAATATGGCCAGTTCCTGCTCTTCTTTCTTCGCAAGGTCGCTTCGACCACCTTCTTTAAAGTGATGAATGGAGTCCCTGTGTTGCTTGATCTGCGTACGGATCACGCGTAGGATCTCCTGGTCGTCAAGCTCAGTGCGAAGTTCGACCTCGCGGTTCTTGATAGCAGCCCGCAACATGCGCAGGGTATTCATCCGGACAGCATCTTTGGCCTTTGTGGCTGCCGTTAGCTGCTGAAAGATTGTTTTCTTCAAAGACATCCGTATCCTTATACAGGTACGTCATTACATCGCTTCACGATTGTATGTAATGCCGCTTGGGCGGAACTACGCGGCTCAAAA
>DAOURD010000001.1:0-17610 GCA_030625295.1 Desulfobacterales bacterium
GCAGGCAGGCATGAGTTATGAAGAAGCCGCTCATCAGGTGAAAGCCACCACGGTTTTCACGACGCACACACCAGTCGCAGCCGGTCACGATGTATTCCCATTCCCATTGATGGAAAAATATTTTCATTCATACTGGCCAGCCTTGGGGCTGGATCACGACAGCTTCCTTCAATTGGGCATCCATCCAGAAGAACCCCATGCAGGTTTTAATATGACGGCCTTTGCTATCAGGATGTCCGGATATTGTAATGGCGTTAGCAAAAGACATGCGGAAGTGACTCGTCGGATGTGGCACGGTCTGTGGCCCGATCTATCCGAGGACAATATGCCCATCGATCATGTGACCAACGGCATACATGTGCCTACATGGATCGAACCGAAGATGGAACTCCTCCTTAACAAATATCTCGGCCCCAACTGGTTGGAAGACCATGATAACCCATTGACTTGGGAGTTGATCGACAACATTCCGGACGAAGAGTTATGGAAGACCCATTATTGGCTGAAACTAAAATTGATCGATGCGATCAGGGAACGGTCACGCCAACGGTGGGCCGAAAACCGCGTCAGCCCTTCTATCGTTATGGCTGGGGGGACATTGCTGGACCCCTCCATATTGACCCTCGGTTTTGCCCGGCGCTTTGCTACCTATAAAAGAGCGGACCTGATCTTTTACGACCTGGAACGATTAAAATGGCTCTTGAATGACCGATGGCGGCCGATACAGATCATATTCGCTGGAAAGGCCCATCCCGCAGATGACCCAGGAAAGCGGATCCTTCAAAGGGTATTTAACGCAGCCCGTGATCCCGCAATGGGAGGACGTATCGCCTTTGTCGAAGACTACGGAGAACAATTTGCACAGTATATGGTCCACGGGGTGGATGTCTGGTTAAACAATCCGCTGCCACCCATGGAGGCCAGTGGAACCAGCGGTATGAAGGCGACACTGAATGGCGTGCCTCACTTGAGCATCATGGATGGCTGGTGGATGGAGGGATTCAACGGGAAGAACGGCTGGGCCTTTGGCCAAGAGGCAGTAAACGGAAATCGGGATCAGACAGACGCCGAGGCAATCTATCGAATCCTGGAGGAAGAAGTCATTCCCCTTTACTACAAGGTCTCGGACGAGGGTATACCCCACAAGTGGGTCAAAGTTATGAAAGAATGCATAAAAAGCAACGCCCCGAGGTTTTCAGCGCGACGGATGGTCAAGGAATATATCCAGAAGTCTTATGCCCAAGCTTTGAAAGAAATATAGGGAAAAGGAAGTAGCCACATGACGGGCGGGGTTGGCATGCACTTGCCGCGTTTGAGAAAGAGGGGGGATGGCGTGTCCCCTCTCAGGGGTCACAACGGCCATATTTGTTCAATCTGTTTCCGCCGACCCCTTTCTCTTTTGGCCCTATTCGGGCATCACTTCATACTTGGTTACAGTGATGGTTTTATTGCCTTTGCTGTCTTCGCCAATAACACCGGATGCCTTCACAGCCTTATGCACAAGCTTGAACAATTCTTTTCCGGCGGCGTTCTTGACGATAAAGTAGTATCAGGGCAAAGAGCCCCAAAAATCAGAAATCTTTCCTTCCGTTTCATTGTTGATTACCTCCTCGTTAATTAAGTTATTTTTTTGTGCCTTGGGCCTATCAAATTGGCCCGTTGTAACCCCTGACATTTCGCTTAGCCCATACCTGAGGGATCACCTCCTGTCTTCAACCGATAATCTTTCACTGTGACTGTCTTGCAACCTTTGATTCCCTTTCTGACCACGCCGCTGACTTCTATCTCCTGTCTCATAAGTCTAACCAGTTCTTTACCCTTTGCATCTTGTTTAATGAGGTACTCCTGCTCATCCGGACTCGAAATAGCAGCAGCCAGGGCGTTTCCTTCGTCATCCCAATCCACTGGGATCACAATGCCTCTGACCATAGTCAGTTCATTATCTGTCTCCTTTTTTTTCTTCACCTTTCTCGATGAGGCTGTTCCCATAGTCAGGCTTTACCAATTTTGATGATCTCGTAGAAAGTCCCATTCCCCTTCCCTGACGGGAGGGGATTAAGGGGAGGGGGATATAAGTGACTGAAATGCCATATTTTTCACCCTCACCCCAACCCTCTCCCATCAAGGGAGAGGAAGTGCTTTGATTTTTTACGAGTTCGTCAATTTTCTCTTTACTCACGCTTTTTTGGATAGGCATTCAGGCTATCGTCAATAGCAAGAACACGAGGCCTCGCGCAATACCACATCAGTACATGTCCTCTGCCGCTTGCGGGTATGGGTATCGCCCTTTCTTCTTCTTGGGCTTTTCGGTCACGACTGCGTCTGTTGTCAGCAACAGGGCCGCTACACTGGCCGCGTTCTGGAGGGCAAGGCGGGCTACCTTGGTCGGGTCGATCACTCCGGCCTTCATCAGGTCTTCGTACTTCTCTGTATCGGCATTGAAGCCAAGGTTTCCCTTTTCTGCCTTGACCTTCTCGACCACCACTGACCCGTCATGGCCCGCATTCTCTGCTATCTGCCTGAGTGGCTCCTCAAGGGCCCTCTTCACGATGTTGACACCAGACTGCTCGTCTCCGGCAAGTTTGAGCTTCTCCAGCCCCGGAATACACCGGACAAAGGCCACGCCACCACCGACTATAACCCCCTCCTCAACAGCCGCCTTTGTCGCATTTAGAGCATCCTCTACCCGGGCCTTCTTTTCCTTCATCTCCGTTTCAGTCGAAGCACCCATATTGATCACAGCCACTCCTCCCACGATCTTTGCCAGTCGCTCCTGGAGCTTTTCCCGATCGTAATCAGAGGTTGTTTCCTCAATTTGGGTGCGAAGTTGCCGTACCCGGCCCTCGATGGCTGATTTGCTGCCAGTCCCTTCCACAATGGTCGTATCGTTCTTGTCGATCATTACCCGCTTAGCGCGACCAAGCTCGTTGACCGTCACGTTTTCGAGCTTTACGCCGATGTCCTCTGAGATCACCTGGCCGCCCGTCAGAATTGCGATGTCTTCCAGCATTGCCTTTCTGCGATCCCCAAACCCAGGGGCTTTTACCGCTGCACACTTTAAGGTCCCACGGAGTTTGTTCACTATGAGGGTTGCCAATGCTTCGCCTTCCACATCCTCTGCAATGACCAGGATGGGCTTGGCCATTTTGGCAATCTCTTCAAGAAGGGGAAGAAGATCCTTCATATTGCTGATCTTCTTTTCGTGGAGCAATATGTAGGGATCTTCCAGGTGGACCTCCATCTTTTCAGCATCCGTTACAAAGTAAGGAGAAATATATCCCTTATCAAATTGCATTCCCTCCACAAATTCCAAGGTGGTCTCCATCCCCTTAGCTTCTTCTACGGTAATGACACCTTCCTTGCCCACTCTTTCCATGGCCTCTGAGATCATGTTACCAATGGTCTCGTCATTGTTGGCCGAGATGGTGCCTACCCGGGCAATCTCCCCGCGGTCTTTTGTGGGCTTGCTCATTTTTTTCAACTCCTCGACCACAACCTCCACGGCAGCCTCTATTCCCCGCTTCAACGCCATGGGAGGACTGCCTACCGTGACAAGCTTCGAGCCCACGCGGTAGATCGCCTGAGCAAGTACTGTCGCTGTCGTCGTCCCGTCCCCGGCCACATCCGATGTTTTGCTTGCAACCTCCTTGATCATCTGGGCGCCGATGTTCTCAACCTTATTGGCAAGCTCGATCTCCTTGGCAACGGTCACACCGTCCTTGGTAACCGTCGGAGAGCCAAAGCTCTTCTGCAAAAGGACATTGCGACCCCTCGGCCCAAGAGTCAGCTTCACCGTGTCCGCCAGGAGGTTCACCCCTTTGAGCATCCCTCTTCGGGCCATGTCATCAAATGTTATTTCTTTCGCCATCGTAACGCCCTCCTTTCCCTTTGTTACTCCTCAATGATACCGAGGACGTCGTCCTCTCGTATGATCAGATGTTCTTTCTGGTCGATTTTCGCCTCAGTGCCGGCATACTTGCTGATAGGCCACCATAAACAAAAGCACTACCCGTGCCAGAGCTATAACAGTTTGATTTTGCAGGGTTTGTTGTGTTAAGGGAAAATCGCCAGCGGAACTATTAGTTCCGATAGTTGCAGAAAAATATTCCTTTTGCCTTCCGTAAAGACGTTTCTGATTGTTCAATGGATTGAAATAACAGGAAAACCTGTACATCGGAACTCTGGGTTCCGCTATTTTTCATAATTGGAACTCAAGGTTTTCTTTTTTGTATTGAAAGCTTTAAGCTTCCGGTGCAATATGCGGAAAAGGGCTTGAGGTTTTTCAGCCACGACAATGAATTGATCTAATCTCAATCATCATTAATAGGTGGAGGTATGGATGAAAGCCGTTCTGGTTGCTTCCAGAAACCAATCAGCTTGTAATGCGATCCGGACCAGCATGCGCTTGGAATACAGGGTTGATCTGGTGACCAGCAAGGATGGCTGTTTGGAGATGTTTCGAAAAAAGCGGTATGAATTTATGTTTATAGATGTGGAACTTCTTCGCAGGTCAATGCTTGACAACAACTACAAGACAGCATTGCAACCGTTTTGGCATGCGTATCCGACAGCTCAAATCATTGCTATGTCATCTCAGGAAATGATCAGGGAGGCCGTCATGGCCGTTAAGGCAGGGGCGAGCAATTACCTTACCTATCCGATCAATCCTGACGAGGTGCAATATGTCACCGAAAGCATCTACGAATCTATCATTATGGAATCGGAGCTCGACTATCTTCGGGACAGATTCTGGCAGGAGGATTCACTCGAAATCGTGCGGACGAGAAGCCCGTTGATGAAAACGGTTTTTGATAAGGTGCGGTCCGTGGCGCCAACCAAAAGTACGGTTCTGCTGAGCGGTGAAACAGGAACAGGAAAAGGTGTGTTGGCGAGACTGATTCATCACCATAGCAACCGAAAGGATGGCCCGTTCATCAGCGTTCATTGCGGAGCGATCCCGGACACGCTTTTGGAAAGTGAGCTCTTCGGACACGAGAAGGGTGCGTTCACAGGGGCTGTCCGGAGAAAGCTGGGCAAGTTTGAGATCGCCCAGGAGGGCACGATCTTCCTCGACGAAATCGGCACCACTACGCCCTCTGCACAGATCAAGCTCTTGGAAATACTCCAGGATGGGACTTTTCATCGCGTTGGAGGGGAAGAGACGATAGAGGCCAATGTGAGAGTTATTGCTGCCACGAATGCAGACCTTCAAAAAATGTGCGACGAGGGTCGATTTAGAAAGGATCTTTATTACCGATTAAATGTCTTTCCAGTCGAAATCCCGCCACTCAGGGATAGAATAGAGGACATCACATATATTCTTGAGGTCATACTGAAAAGGCTGAACAAATTTCATTCCAAGGAGATTCATGACACAGATCCCCGTGTCATAGAGGCTTTTGGGAAGTATTCATGGCCGGGAAACATCCGCGAACTAGAAAACCTTATGGAGCGTGCTTACATACTGGAGGCATCTCCAATGCTAACGCCTGAGAGCTTCCCAAACGAACTTTTCAACTTTGATTCTTCGTCCGTACAGGTCAAGGCGGACATTTCCCTTACCCTGGACGAGGTGAGGCGTACGGCCATAGAAGAGACTGAAAAGCGCTATTTACAAGAACTCCTGGCTGCAAACAAGGGCCGAATAAGAGAGACTGCCAAGGCAGCCAAGATCAGTTCCCGTCAACTACACAAATTGATGAAAAAATACGGCATCAGAAAGGAAGAGTTTAAATCACCCATTAAGCTCACCCACAGAGAAGAACTTTGAGTTCCGATAGTCAAAAAAACCGGAACTCAAAGTTCGCAGTACTAAATCCTACATTATTTTAATAGATTCCATTACATCCATTGCTCTATCACCCCTCTGATCGAATCTCCCTCGTGGTAGCCACAGATATCCTGGGCAAGGAAAAGCCTATGCACAAATATGCCATTCAGCTAACCGTGGCTGATGAGCGGGACGGCGGACTATCGGGGTCCACTCTGAAAGAGGCATGCTCCTGGGGCAAAGTGGACCTGAAATACGAACAGATGGTCTTTGGTGAGGCCACGATTACCCTCCCTTTGCTTGTGAGCGATGCCTACCACCAAGGTGTTTGGAAGAAAAGGCCGCAGGGGAATCTTGCAGGGCTTTTCAACCCTTAAAAAGGGGGGCCTTGATCATCGCTTTGGCCAAGTAAGTTCCACAGAAAAATTGTTTACATTTAACTATCTGATTTTTCAGGTTTTTTTTGAGGCTTCGTTGTGATGAAAAAGCTGTTTTTTTTGTCTTGACAAAAGGATACATCTTAATATATATGGTGGCCTTCACCCATAAGCTAGGGTGTACACAGTTATTCGAGTGGCACAATTAGTCCTGATCAAATCATTCTTTCTTTAAGAGAGATTGAACAGATGAAAAAGACAGGTATCGCTATTCTCGGATGGATTGGATTTCTGTTCATGAACGCCGGGGCATCCCATGCCGGCTATTCGAGTCCTTCTGTGCCGGAAAATACTGTGATCGTGGTTGCCGAATACGGGGCGGATATCGGGCAGCACGGTCAGGAGATGGAACATCAAGAGATGGTATATCCGGAATCAAATACAACCGGATACCAGACTGGAGAAGAAAATCCAGAGCCTTACTACGAACAATACGGCGACCCAGAATCCGGGGAACCTGCTGATCCTGAGCAGGTAGCTCCCTACCAAGAATACCAAGAGCAGGAGGTCCCGGAAGAAGAAGGTGTGCCTGAGGAAAGATACGAACTTCCATCTGAAGAGATGCCTAATGTTGAGCCTGAGATTCCTCAAGAGGGGTACTGATACATGGTGAAATCAATAAAAACACCAGCCGAAAACACGGCGCTCTATCACCTGTATGCGGTGTGGTGCGCCTAATTGTTTATCGCGACGAACAGCCATGACAAACCGCAAGCAGAATTCTCTATGGTACAAAGACGCCATCATTTACGAGCTCCACGTAAAGGCCTTTTACGACAGCAACGGGGACGGCGTTGGGGATTTCCGCGGCCTCATGGAAAAGCTCGACTATGTCCAGGATCTCGGGGTCACCGCCATCTGGCTCCTCCCCTTTTATCCCTCGCCGCTCCGAGATGACGGCTACGACATAGCCGATTATTGCGGCGTCCATCCTGCGTACGGCTCTTTGAGAGACTTCAAGGCGTTTGTCCGCGAAGCGCACCGCAGGGGCATCCGTGTCATTACCGAGCTCGTAGTAAACCACACCAGCGACCAGCATTCCTGGTTTCAGGCGGCCCGGAGGGCCAGGCCCGGTTCAGCCAGACGCAACTTCTATGTGTGGAGTGATGTGGATACCAAGTTCCCTGAGACCCGAATCATCTTCACGGACACCGAGACCTCAAACTGGGCCTGGGACCCGGTGGCGGGCGCTTACTACTGGCACAGGTTTTTCTCCCATCAGCCCGACCTCAATCTCAACAACCCACGGGTAGTGCAGGCGGTGTTAAGGATCATGCGGTTCTGGCTGGATATGGGAGTTGATGGCATGAGGCTTGATGCGATCCCGTACCTCTGCGTACGCGAGGGGACCAACAACGAAAATCTCCCGGAGACCCATGCGGTCATTAAAGAGTGGCGGAGGCAACTGGACCTGCACTATGACGGCCGTATGATTCTTGCCGAGGCCAACCAATGGCCTCAGGACGTGCGCCTCTACTTCGGGGACGGGGACGAATGCCACATGGCCTTCCAGTTTCCCCTCATGCCCCGGATCTTTATGGCCCTTCGCAAAGAAGACCGGCATCCCATCACAGAGATCCTGGGACAGACTCCGGACATCCCTGAGACCTGTCAATGGGCCATTTTTATGCGAAACCATGACGAGCTGACCCTGGAGATGGTCACCGACGAGGAACGGGACTACATGTACCGGGAATATGCGAAGGATCCCCGGATGCGGTGTAACATAGGGATCAGGAGGCGTATGGCTCCCCTCATTGATAAAAGCCTGCGCCGGATGGAACTCCTGAACAGCCTTCTCCTCTCCTTTCCAGGCACGCCGGTCATCTACTACGGGGATGATATCGGCATGGGGGACAACATCTATCTCGGGGACAGGGACGGTGTCCGCACTCCCATGCAGTGGTCCGCAGACCGGAACGCCGGTTTTTCAAAGGCTGATCCGGCAAGACTCTATCTTCCAGTGCTCATGGACCCCGTCTACGGCTATGGGGCCGTAAACGTAGAGGCCCAGCAGCGAAATCCCTCCTCGTTTCTCCATTTCATGAAACGCATAATAGCCCTGCGGAGACAGCATAAGGCCTTCGGCCGCGGCACCATGGAGTTTCTGCATCCCGAGAACCGTAAAGTCCTGACATATCTCCGCCGCTACAGGGGAGAGATCATTCTGGCCGTAGCGAATCTCTCACGGTTCGTCCAGCCCGTGGAGCTCGACCTTTCGGAATTCCAAGGCTGGACCCCTGTGGAGATGATAGGCCGGATTGAATTCCCGTCCATCGGGGAATTGCCCTACTTTCTCACCCTGGGCCCCCATGCCTTTTACTGGTTCAGGCTGGAACCCCAGGCGGAACCAGTAGGGCTCGCCGTCGTCCGGCAGGGCGAGGAACCGGTCCTGCCGTCCATATCGCTTGATTCCTATCCGGACAGCCTCCTTGACCCGGAGCATCTTAACACCCTGGAGCACGTTATCCTCCCAGCCTTCCTCCCCAGGCAGCGGTGGTTCCAGGGCAAGGCACGGGAAATCCAGACGGTTCAGATCACGGACCACTGCAAGCTCGGGGCCGGCTTCAACCTCACATTTGCAGCGGTCAGGTACAGAGATGGAGGTCAAGAGACCTATACCCTGCCACTGAAGGTGACCATCGGCGGACAGGCCGAAAGGCTCTGCAGGGAGGTACCGGAGAGCCTGATGGCGCACGTCAAGACACCTAAAAGTGAAGGGGTCCTGTATGACGCCCTTGCCGACCGGACGGCCTGTGGAGACCTGCTCTCGGCCATAGTGGATGGACGCCAATATATCACTGGCTCCAAGGGGAGGATTTCGGCCTTTCCCACCAGCGCGTACGACGAGGCAAAGGAACCGCAGGTCCGCTGCGGCAGCGTACGCAGGCTCACCGCGGAACAGAGCAATACCTCGGTCATCCTGGACGATGCCTTCATCCTGAAACTGTTCAGGCGCGTGGAAAAGGGGATCAACCCGGACATGGAAATAGGCCTCTACCTCACCGAGCGAACTGATTTTACCAATATCGCACCGGTAGAAGGCGTCATGACATACAGTGACCCGGACGGTAACAAGTCCACAGTGGCCATGCTCCAGACCTTTGTACCCAACCAGGGAAATGGGTGGCACTATACCCTGAAGGCCCTCAAGCAGTACTATGAAGAGGGACGCGCACATCCAGCCGGGGTCAAGGGACTTCTCATCAACGGCCGTTCTCTGCTGCAACGGGCTAAGGCGGAGATCCCTGAACGGGTGAAGGATGCCATCGGCCCTTATCTTGACGCGGCCGGGACGCTGGGCAAGCGTACCGCAAGGTTTCACCTTGCACTATCCCGTGAAAGACGCAACAGGGATTTCGTGCCTGAGCCCGTGGCAGGAATTTTTCTTGAGACCCTGGCGGACAGGTTCTCCCGACAGGCCCGGGAGGTTATGGAGCTGTTAAACATGAGGATCGAGGATCTTCCCGAAGGGATTCAGGACAAGGTCCATGTGCTCCTCACCGCCGGGCCGGGTTTGATCAACCGTTTCCATTCCCTGGCCACAATGAAGACGTCGGCCGTAAGGATCCGGTGCCATGGTGACTATCATCTGGGTCAGGTGCTAAGGACAGAAAACGATTTCATACTTCTTGACTTTGAAGGGGAGCCCATGCATTCCCTGGCGGAGCGCCGGGAAAAACACTCACCTCTGAAGGACGTGGCCGGGATGCTACGCTCCTTCAGTTATGCAGCCTACAGCAGCCTGCTTGACTTCACAAGGGAGAGGCCTGAGGATCTCCAAACCCTGGCACCCTGGGCCCGTGCCTGGGAGGTCTGGGTTTCAGCTGAATTCTTGAGGGAATATCTGGAGACCGCAAGTGATGCCCCCTTCCTGCCGGAGGAAGACGATGGTCTGGAAATGCTCCTTGAGGCCTTCCTCCTGGACAAGGCCTTTTATGAGCTGAATTATGAGCTGAACAACCGCCCTGACTGGATCCATATCCCTCTCCAGGGACTTCTCGAATTAGCAAAAACTCCCCTTCAAGACTCGAAGCCCTGACAGATGGCCGGGCAGCGCGCACATTCCATGCCTTTCGGTGCAGAGGTGCTGCAGGAAGGCGGAGTGCGATTCAGTTTATGGGCGCCTGGTGTCAGACAAGTAGATCTGTGTATCAACGATAATATCCTCCCCATGGATTTTCTCGGAGACGGCTGGTTCCAGCTGATCGTTTATGAGGCGGGTCCTGGGACTCTTTATATGTATAGTATCGAGGGCGAGCTCAAGGTCCCTGACCCTGCCTCGCGCTACCAGCCCGCCGATGTCCACGGTCCGAGTGAGGTGGTGGCGCCCCTGTCCTTCGAATGGGAGGACGTCGGCTGGAAAGGGCGCTCATGGGAAGAGACAGTTCTCTACGAGCTCCACGTGGGTGCCTTTTCCCCCCTGGGGACCTTTAAGGGCGTTTGTTCACGTCTGGACTACCTTGTAGATCTTGGCGTCACGGCCATTGAGCTCATGCCGGTTGCCGACTTTCCGGGTAAACGAAACTGGGGCTATGACGGAGTCCTGCTCTTTGCCCCGGACAGCTGCTACGGCCGCCCGGAGGATCTCAAAGTTCTCGTCCAGACTGCCCACCTGAAGGGTCTTACGGTCTTTCTGGACGTAGTCTACAACCACTTCGGCCCCGAAGGTAATTACCTTCATGCCTATGCACGGGACGCCTTTTTTACCGGCAGGCACCGGACGCCCTGGGGAGATGCCATCAATTTCGATGGTGAAAACAGCAGGACCGTGAGAGATTTCTTCGTCCACAACGCCCTCTACTGGCTGGAAGAGTATCATATTGACGGGCTGCGCCTGGATGCGGTACACGCTATCCGGGATGACTCCAGGCCTGATATCCTCGAGGAGTTGGCCGAGGTGGTACGGCAGGGCCTAAGGGGGAACCGGCAGGTGCATCTGTTGCTTGAAAACGACGATAACGCCGCCCGGTATCTCAGGCGGGACTCAAAGGGCCAGCCGCGGTGGTACACGGCCCAGTGGAATGACGACATACACCATGCCGTTCACTGCCTGCTTACGGGAGAGTCGGAAGGCTATTACTGCGATTATGCCGATTACCCTGCTGTACATCTGGGCCGTTGTCTGGCCGAGGGCTTTGCCTACCAGGGTGAGCCGTCCCGTTATCGAAACGGGGCCGGCCGCGGCGAGCCCAGCCGGGAGCTTCCTCCCGCGGCTTTTGTCTCTTTCTTGCAGAACCACGACCAGGTGGGAAACAGGGCTTTCGGGGAGCGCATCACCAATCTGGCCGGAGAACAGGCCATACGGGCAGCACTTTCCGTTCTGCTCCTTGCCCCGTCTCCACCTCTCCTGTTTATGGGCGAGGAGTTCGGGTGCCGCCAGCCCTTTCCGTTCTTCTGTGATTTCGGCCCGGAGCTTGCCGCAAGCGTAAGCCAGGGGCGCCGCAGGGAGTTTGCGAAATTCACCGCGTTTCGGGAACCTGCCGCCAGAGAACATATCCCGGATCCCAATGACCTCGAAATTTTTGAAAGCGCCATCCTGGATTGGGACTGTCTGGACCAGCCGGTACACAGAGAGTGGCTTTGCTTCTACAAAAGGCTCCTTGCTCTCCGCAGACAAAAGATCGTTCCACTACTCAGAGGCATGGGGATACAAGGAAGTCGGTCTCGTTTGCTTGGCCCCAGGACTGTTGCAGTAGAGTGGAGCCTGGATGGCGGCGCGACTCTGATATTGCTGGCAAATCTCGGGGATGAAAAGGCCGTCTGTCCCGAAGGACGGGAAGGTGCCCTTCTCTTTCAAACCGGAACCGTGCCGAAGGAACTGGCTCATGGATTTTTGCCTCCGTGGTACGTGGGCTGGTTTCTGAATGACCTTCTCCTCCACTACTTGTAAAATTCATGATCTGGGGGACATAGAAATTTTTGCCAAACTGTCCAGTCTTTGCATCAAGGTCTCATTGTCGGAATAGCATGCGCGCCCTTTGGCACGGATTGCCATGGCCAGGGCTTGAGGGATGTCCAGGGCCTCATACCGGTTGAGCCGGTCAAGGTAAATCCTCTCATAGTCGGCAGGGACCCGGAGGCACCAGTTTGTCTCATTCATCACCCCGGGGACGTTGTAGGTTTCCTTGAGACCCAGAAGGTCCGACATGAATACACTGATGTTCTCTGCCGGGCTGGCAAAAACGTCTGCGAACTGGGCCTGCACCAGCAACCGGGGATCCCCGGTTATTTTGCTTGCAAAAGCGGAACGCTGCCGTTCATCACGAACCAGCCGCTCGGCGAGATAGCCGGCCCGTGCCTGGCCCTGGCCTGATGCGTGCCACTCTTCCGCCACCAGCCATATGGGCTTTGTATCGTGGTTGCCCACCATGATCCAGTCCTCCGGCCTGGCGTTTTCGCTACGGTAGACGTCGTGTGGATTTATGATGTCGGCCTTCTGGGTTACACGGAAACGTCCCATGCCATATTTTTCCATGACCTTCCCGAGGGGAAACGGAAGGGTGCTCAGCACCTCCGGCAGGACGTCCGATGCCTTACGGCCTGCTTTCCTTGCCGATTCCAGGATCACGTCTACAACCGTGGAATACCTGTCTACCTGTGCAGGCTCAAGGTCAGTCACCCAATCATCCGCATACCTGGCCACCGAGGTATTCAACTGCTCGGGCCTGGCAATGGCGAACCGGGCCAGCTCCGGATGCTCCGCGATATTCGGCGAGCTGAAAATGCGCGCGCCATTTTGAACCGCATCAAAGCGGTTCCTGCGATGATAGGAAGGATCAACACGATAGCCCCATGGACAGACCAGTCCGTGTGGATGATCCACCCGAACACCGTCAAACTCTGCGAGCATTTTTTGCAGCCTGTCGGCAACCAGCCGAAGGGCCGGCCCCGGTGCGCCGGACTCCTCAAGGTACTTGCTGGGATCAAGAACAGGGTAATTCCAGGGCTGCCCCTTGGGACTGGTTCTGCTGGGAGGGGCCCCCATCCGGTAATTTTCAAGAAAGGCCACTTGGTATGCCCATTCGTCCGCCAAGGAGTAGCCCACCTGAAGATCGCCAAAGAGCTTTAGATTCAGGGACCTTGCAAAGCAGCGCAGTGTCTCATGTTGCGCATGGCCCACAAACTGACAGAAGCGATAAAACTCCATCCGTTCGTAGCAGCGGGCTCCTATCTTCCGCCTTCGTTCTTGCGCTTGGTCGAATTCGGATCCTGTCGCTTTGGGTAAATGCCGGTCCGCAGGATTCGGCCATGATTTCCAGTCGGCGCTTTCGTGCTCCATGGCCAGGGCGTCAAACAGGACGTCATTTTCCAGCCAGTATCTGTTTTCGGCCTTGAAGCGTTTGAACTGCCGGAACAGGGCTGCCACCTGGAAATCCTTAGATGACAGGGGCCGGTTTTCATTGAGCCCCAGGCATTTTCCAGTGAAGTTGTAGAACGCCTCCCTGAGAGCCTGTTGCTGCGCCCTGAAGACATATTCGTGCTGTACCCAATTGCTATCCCGGCTGGGCCTCGAACCAACTACTTTATGAAATGTTTCCTGGCTGAGGATGCCTGCCCATTCCGGATCCTGAACCAAGGGGCCGAGGGCGATGGAGAGGATGTTTTTGGAGAATACCGTGCTATCATACGGCGAGGGGTTTTCAAGGGTCACCTGCCCTTGCGGGCCGAACTGAACGCCATTGAATCCGAGTTTTCGCGAAAACTCTATAAATGATCGTCCGCCGAGGGAGTATGGGGAGCCCCGCCCCGTGTCCTCGCTACCTAACTGGGGATAGCTCTGGTCATGGATGACCAGCACCAGATTCTTTTTCCCGAGCAGGGCCAATGCATCAGCCACTGTTCCGGCATATTCCGGTGATTTCCATATCGGTAGCATCAAAACCCCTTTTCAAAGAAATGCCGTAACCGTTCACGGGTTCAGGGTTCTCCGTTCAGGGTTACTTTTCTTTCGTTGGCCTTGCTTGTAGCCCGTAAGTATTTGATTAAACCACGAATGGCAATACGCCCTGTCAAAGTCCCCTTTAACAGATTAAAGGTACGTCCAGCATAATCAACATCCTGAAACTCAGCTTGATCCAACGCCAGGAAAGCTCATTATAGACCCCTGTGCAAGACCGTTCAAAACTCACGAAACAACTGCTCAGATTTTCGGTGAACTCTGAACCCTAACCTTTGAACCTCTGAACCCGTGAACCCGTGAACGGTTACGAAATGCCTTTAGAAGCCGATCTGGCAGACCCGGCAGTTCTTGATTTATTAGCTATGCAACAAAATAATCAGATTCGGGCTTTCTTCAATGGAAAAAAAGTATAATAATGACTTAAACAGGGACATGGTCCCCGCTTATTGGCGATTTGGATGAAATAGAAGACCATGCGCCCTGAGGGCTTGAGAGTACCTGGGAAGGGATGGCTTGTGATTTTCCTATTGCAGCTGGACCGACCATTATCTGTTGCTGAGGGATAACCCATGAACGAAAATGTGCTTGATCAACTGGCTGAACTTTGCGGGATAGAAACCGAATATCACGATATCTGGGGCAGAACTCATAAGGTCTCTGGGAAGACCAAATTGGATCTGTTGAGAGTCATGGGCCTGCCGGTGGATGACGAAGCCTCTGTCCGTTCCGCCCTGGCCGAGAAGAAAGCTCTTCTCTGGCGGCGTTTGCTGGACCCTGTCCTGGTTGTGAGGGAGACTGAGTCTCCGGTCCGGGTCACGGTCAGGCTTCCTGAGACGGATACCGGAAACGGATTTGAATGGTCACTCAGGGAGGAGGGGGGAGATTATCACAGTGATACTTTCTTGCCCAAAGAGCTGGAAGTGAAACACCGCGGCGAGGTGGAGGGGGAACCCCATGTCCAGTGCACACTCTCTCTCCCGGTGACGCCCAGCCCGGGCTATCATCAACTGGAGATTCGTCAGGTGGAGGGAGGGCGCGGGCTCTCAGGGGTCATGCGACTCATCGTTGCTCCCGGTACTTGCTACACACCTTACGGGCTCAAGGAGGGACGTGTCTGGGGACCTGCAGTACAGCTCTATGCCCTCCGTTCCAGGCGTAACTGGGGTGTCGGGGACTTGACGGACCTCAAGACCCTTGTTTCATGCTGTGCCGATATGGGCGCAGGCATCCTCGGTGTCAATCCCCTGCATGCCTTGTTTCCGGAAGACCCCGGATATGCAAGTCCCTACAGCCCGTCAAGCAGGCTTTTCATAAACCTCCTCTATTTGGACGTGGAAGCCATAGCGGATTTTTCCGAATGCGAGGAAGCACGGGATATGGTTAAGAATCCGGAATTTCAGGCCAGGCTTGCCTCCCTCAGGGAAGGCGAGCTTGTGGACTATACTGAGGTGGCCGCAGCGAAACGCCCTGTCGTGGAAATACTTTACAGACATTTCCGCACCCACCATCTGGAGCACGGAGACGAAAGATGCAGGGCCTTTCGGTCCTTTCAAGACCAAGGAGGCGAGGAGCTATACAACTACGGACTTTTTGAGGCCCTTCAAGAATACTTTCACCAAGAGGCCACCGGGACCCGTGGCTGGCCGACCTGGCCAGAGACCTATCGTAACCCGAGGTCCCAGGCGGTGGCCGAATTTGCATCGACACACCAGGAACGGGTTGAATTTTTCCAATACCTTCAATGGCAAGCGGATCTGCAACTTGGTGCGGTCGGACGGCAGTCCATGGAGCTAGGTCTCAAGGTAGGGCTCTATGAAGATCTGGCCGTCAGTGTTGACTCGGCAGGGGCGGAGACCTGGGTCCATCAGGATCTATATGCCCTTGGCGTCCATATCGGGGCCCCTCCCGACGACTTTAACCTCAACGGTCAGGACTGGGGGCTCCCTCCTTTGATCCCGGACAGGCTTGTAGAGGCGGCTTATGCCCCGTTCATCGCCACTCTTAGTGCCAACATGCGCTACGCAGGAGCCATAAGGATTGACCATGTGATGGGACTCATGAGGCTCTTCTGGGTGCCGCCGGAAAGCAAGCCGTCTGAAGGGGCCTATGTTCGTTACCCCTTTGAGGACCTTCTGGGAATCCTGGCCCTGGAAAGCCAGAGAAACAGGTGCCTCGTGATCGGCGAGGACCTCGGCACGGTACCGGATGAGGTACGCAATGCCCTGAAACCTCTGGGCGTATTGTCCTACCGGCTCTTTTACTTCGAAAGGGAAGCAGATGGGAGATTCAAGGTTCCTCATGACTACCCCGATCAGGCCCTGGTGGCCGTGAGCACCCACGATCTTCCTACCCTTTCCGGCTACTGGCGGGGATGGGATCTGGCGATAAGGACCGATCTGGGTCTTTTCCCGGAAGATTCTTTGCGGGAAGGTCAGATCGTGACCAGGGCGCAGGACCGGGCCCGCCTCCTTATCGCCCTTGAGCGCCAAGATATGCTCCCGAAGGGTATAGGGGTGGATCCGGCCTCGGCCCCGGAGATGACTGCTGAGTTGGTGAACGCGATTCATTTTTACCTGGCCCGTACCCCTTCCAAGATTTTGATGTTCCAGCTTGAGGATGTCTTTGGTCAGTTAGAACAGATTAATCTCCCGGGGACGATGGAACAGTATCCAAACTGGCGCAGAAAGCTCCCGCTTGATCTCGAAGTCCTCATGGAAGATCCGCGCATTGAATCCCTTGCCAGGGTCCTGCGGCGGGAAAGAGGAGGAGCAAGGGCCCGGCCTTCTGTATCTCCAGAAAAAGGGCCCGGAATTGCAGGTGCCAGGATTCCCCTTGCGACTTACCGCCTTCAGTTCAACAGGGATTTCACCTTTGCCCAGGCGGCGGATCTCGTTCCGTATCTGAGACAACTGGGTATAAGCCATTGCTACTCCTCGCCTTATCTGAAGGCCCGTCCTGGGAGTCCTCATGGTTATGACATCACAGACCACAGCAAACTGAACCCCGAGATCGGGGCCTGGGAAGACTTCGTCCATTTCGTTGAGACACTCCACCATCACGGAATGGGCCAGATCCTGGACCTGGTGCCAAATCACATGGGTATCGGCTGCGACAACGACTGGTGGATTGATGTCCTGGAAAACGGACAGGCTTCTCCCTATGCGGCCTTTTTTGATATCGACTGGTGGCCGGTCAAGGAGGAGTTGCGGGGCAAGGTCCTTTTACCGATACTGGAAGACCACTACGGCGCAGTCCTGGAAACCGGCCTTCTCAGACTAACCTTTGATGACAAGAAAGGCGGGTTCGGAATCTCCTATTACGATCACCTTTTCCCTGTAGACCCAGCGACATATGCATTTATACTGGGTCATGGACCCGAGAGGCTGGAGGCCCGTCTCGGGGCTGAAGTCCACTGTTTTCTCGAGTTTCAGAGCCTGATTACCGCCTTTGAAAACCTTCCAACCAACCTGGAGAAGGAAAAGGAGAGGCTGGAGGCCCGC
>DAOURD010000294.1:0-3414 GCA_030625295.1 Desulfobacterales bacterium
GGTAATAAAGACCATGTGGCTATCTTCCACTACGCTTCGGATAGCGTCTATGTTTTCCATGGCAGCCTGTCGCCCGATTTCCGGATTTGCTCCGGCTCCAAGACCCTCCGTCAGTTTTTCCCCCATCTGGATCTTCACCGGTGCCCTTGACACTTCGAGAGCCTGGAGATCCGTGTTGGCCGATATGAATTTCACCCCCTGAAGCCTTGATTCAATCATGTTGTTGACAGCGTTCCCGCCTGCCCCACCCACTCCGATTACCTTGATCTTGGCCGATTTTTCGTTCTCCACAAAACTGAACATCATTGTCCCCACCTCCTGTTGGTTTTTGTATCCTTTTAAATGATATCCTTAAACCACTTCTTCATGCGTGCTGTGACACGATCAAAGATGTTGTCGTCTCGAATCCTGAATTTCCTTTTCGGGTGAGATCTGGCGCCATAGAGTACCAATCCCACGGCCGTGGCATACATTGGATTGTTCACCACGTCCACCAATCCCCCAATTCCTGCGGGTTTTCCAACCCGTGTCGGAAGGTTGAAGACCGACTCGGCAATATCCACAACGCCTTCCAGCAAGCAAGCCCCCCCGGTAACTACCACCCCCGAAGTTATTGAATCCTCCATACTGGCCCGATAAACCTCCCGTTGGGTCAGGTTGAAGATCTCTTCCACTCTTGGTTCGAGGATCTCGCCCAGTATCTGCCTTGACAAGGTCCTTGGCTTACGTCCGCCTACACCTGCAACCTCAATGGTCTCATCCTTGCCGATGCCGCCGGTGAGGCAGCTGCCGTACTTTATCTTGATCTTTTCTGCCTCAGCCATGGGTATCCTCAGACCCACAGAGATGTCATGGGTGAGATTGTTTCCCCCCAGGGCCAGCACTGAGGTGTGTTTGATGCTATTGCCCTTGAAGATCGCCAGATCTGTGGTCCCCCCTCCAAAGTCAATCAGGGCCGCACCCAGGGCCTTTTCCTCTTCGCTCAGCGCGGCTTCACTCGACGCAAGAGATTGAAGGACAATATCGCACACATCAAGCCCGGCACGGTTTGCACACTTGATAATGTTTTGCGCAGATGCCACGGCTCCGGTCACAATGTGGACCTTGGCCTCCAAGCGAACCCCTGACATACCAAGGGGGGCCTGAATCGCATCCTGCTCATCCACGATAAACTCCTGGGGCAGCACATGAATCACCTCACGGTCCATGGGAATGGCCAACGCCCTGGCTGCATCAATCACGCGCTCCATGTCCTTTTCACTGACCTCATTTCCCTTTATGGCAACGATTCCGTGGCTGTTGAAACCCTTTATATGCCCTCCGGCAATCCCCGCGTATACCGATCTGATCTCGCAGCCTGCCATCAACTCGGCTTCTTCTACGGCTCTTTGAATAGAGTCTACGGTCGATTCGATATTGACAACCACGCCCTTGCGCAGCCCAACAGATGGGTGGGTCCCGATTCCCGCAATGTCGATCCCATCACGTGTTACATCCCCCACCACTGCACAAATCTTGGTGGTCCCGATATCCAGGCCTACTACCAGTTCTCCACCACCCGGCACCTTCACACCTCCTTTCGCCTGCTCGGCCTCCGGTCGCGGCCCCCTGCGACAGAGCGTGTTGCAGCCCGCCCTGCCAGGGAATGCCTGACCACCACTCGATCCGAATCGTTCAGATCGATGGACTCAAGGTTCAAGAACCCTCTTTCCTTTTTCAAGTAAGAAACAATATCTCCAAGTCGGCTGTATTTTGACCCGTAGTCCCCAAAACCGACCTTGATTGCCACCGCGCTTCGGCTGGCCAGTTGCCCCCTGTCTGCCTTACCGGCAAAGGCAGGCGTGGCAGGCAGGTCGCATAGATGAAAAGAGGCATAAAGGGTCAATCCCGTCTCCCTGTCAACGTGAATACGTTCCAAGGCATGGAGTGAAATCACGTTCTGATAAAATTGGCTCAAGCGAAGCACCTCTATAACGGCCCTGAACACCCAGGAGCGCGACTCATCGTTGAAATCGATATCTGATAAGGCAAGACCGGTAACCACGGGCACCCTCACCTTATCCGAAGACTCCACCGGTTTGAAGATTTCACCCCCTTCGTCCACGTAAAAGAGCCTGCCCGCAATGCCTGCCCGCTCGTGCCTTGCCAGGAGGGCGGGTCGGCTCAGGTCTACTATGGCAATAGGGATCCGTTCTTTTACCCGAATATGAATCGCGTCAGGCAACTCCCGCTCGACCTCGGCAGCGGCAATCCATGGATGGGCCATAAGCATGCAGCGAAGCGTATTCAGATTAACAGAAAGGATATTGTCATGTAGCTTCAGCCCTGCCTGTTTCAGGATCGTCTCCTTTGAAAACCTCTGGTTTCCCTGAACGGTGATCGTCCGGGCCTCAAAGTAGGAACCCTGGGTCACGGCATCATAGGCCAGTATAAGGAGGAGGCTTGTCCCGACCGTGCCCCCCACGAGTAACATGATCTTGAAGCCTATGAGAAGGCGCCTTATGACTCGCTCTCTTCTTTGGGCCCGACTTTTCTTATAATAGTTTTTACGAACCTGCTTTTTGCCCAACGATTGTGACCTCCGGATCTAAGTTAACGCCAAACCGTTCTAATACGGTCTCCTGTATCTGTCTTATCAGGTCAAGCACGTCGGAAGCCCTGGCATGCCCCTTGTTCACAATGAAATTGGCATGTTTGGTTGAAACCTCAGCTTCCCCAACCCGAAGCCCTTTCAAACCGGCCCGGTCAATAAGCTTTCCAGCGGCCTTTTGCCCGGGTGGGTTTCTAAACACAGAGCCGGCACTGGGAAGGGAGAGCGGTTGACTCAACCTTCGCTTCTGTTGCATGCGGATGGCCTCCTTTCGGAGGGCCTCCCGATCTCCGTGTCTTAGCTCGAACTGGCCGCTCAAGATAATAGTACCTTTTTCCAGATCCAGCCCCCTGTACGAAAATCGAAGCTGGTCCCGAATCATCCTCGAGATATCTCCATATCGGTTGAGCACCCTAATCGAGCATGTGATATCGGCCATGCATCCTCCCCATGCCCCTGCGTTCATTCTGAGCGCCCCACCCACGGCTCCAGGGATACCCAGTGCAAAGTTAAGCCCGGCCAGCCCCTGGTCGAGGGCATATTTGCCGAGTCGGCGAACCAGGACCGCTGCTCCCGCTGTTATCATGGCGCTGCTGCCATTAATCCTGGGTGATAGGTGAATGGCCTCAAAGTCATCGGCCAGCTTGAGCACGAGGCCTCGCACACCCCCGTCCCGAACCAAGAGGTTGCTTCCTGCCCCGATGATCATGATGGGGTGGCCTCTGTCCCGAGCCCACACAGCCAGATCCTTTATCTCTTGCTGGGTCTTCACGGTGATAAGGGCGTCCGCAGGTCCTCCGATCCTGAAAGTCGTGTGACGCCAC
>DAOURD010000011.1:0-10051 GCA_030625295.1 Desulfobacterales bacterium
GTTGACCATTGGATCATGCTTCATCATTAAACGCCTATTAATACAATGCAAATTGCGCTAACTGCGGGGTTGCTAGTGTTATGCTGCTGACAGCAATTCCATCGAACGGTATGTTAACATGAGATACGCTCTCCGAAACTGATGCTTCCAAATCGCGAACAGGCTTATATCCCAGAACCAAAACTGTCAAAGTACGTGCTATCCGAAACGCATGCTGTCGGAAAGGCTAAAGCAAAATATTTTCGGTCGTTGGGCTACACCCAAGCTAATGCTAATGAGTTGGCGGATGCCCTACTGATGATCGCCAAATCTGAAGGGGTTAGCAAAAAAGTCACCACTCCTTATGGCACCAAGTATATTGTTGAAGGGGAACTTGTTACGCCCAGCGGAACCACCGCACGGATACGCACTGTTTGGGTGGTCGAACCACATGATAAACGGCCACGCTTTGTGACAGCGTATCCCGTCTGAAAAGCCGATGCTGGAAAGGAGATAAGAATGATAAAAGAGCTCGACACAGTCGTTCTTTCCCGTGATCTTCCTGAGCATGGACTCAAGCGAGGGGACATTGGCGCTGTTGTACACTGCTACAAAGGTGGAGAAGCTTTTGAGGTGGAGTTTATTACCGGACAAGGCGAGACTGTAGCAGTAGTGTCACTCAATAGCGAGGACGTTCGTCTGATGCAAGCCAAGGAGATCCTGCATGCTCGGGAACTACTGGCCGCATAACAAGCCAATGCTCGTGCCAAGGTAAATCCGAGACCTTGGGATTGGGAAAGTTCAATTGTCAGGGAAAGAGTGGAACGGATTTTTGGTTAGCAGTATTAAAAGTTTTTGGTAGTTTTATGGATGTCCGGCATTTTTCGTAATATGAGCATCGAAATGGAACCCATAGGTTTTGTGCGGACTGATGCCGAAAAAATCCCCCGGCATTGGAGTGTTTCGGATGTGGAAGGGACATTAGTCATTGATGAAAAATACCTGCATGGACTCAAAGATATCAGGGCTGGCCAACGCATCGTCGTGATTTTCCACTTCCATCGAAGCCGGAAGTTCACTTCACACTTTCTCAGCCAGACACCTCCACACCGTGGAGAGCAATTGGGCGTTTTCAGCATCTGTTCGCCAATCCGACCCAACCCCATCGGCATGTCGGTCTTGCAAGTCCTTGGGAGGGAAGGCAACGTGATTTACGTCAAAGGACTGGACATGCAGGATGGGACACCTATCTTGGATATCAAGCCCCATGTTGAAGACAAACACAGTTGTCCGAGTTTCGAAGGCAAACAGCGCCCGACTACTCCATGATCCAATACATTATCTTTCTCGCGTTACAGCGAAGAAAGTTGGCTCAGGGAAAGAGTTATGAAAAATTTCAGGCGTTCATATTACAATGCATTTTCTCGGTTTTACGACAAATTCGTTGCTCTTCATTCCGTTGATGCGCAGGGAGCATTGAGGAAATTCTTTTCAGACAAGGTACCGGTAAAAGAAAGTGATTTTGTGCTGGATATATGTACTGGAACAGGGTCTCTACTGTTGTTCCTCAGGGAAAAGATAGGACCTAAGGGGCTTGTGGTAGGGGTCGATTTTTCCAGGGGCATGCTGAAAGTCGGCCAAGAAAAAACCAAAATGTATGTGAATATCTCTTTGCTGGAGTCCGATGTGGCTTATCTTCCTTTTAGGCCAAATGAGTTCGACGCAGTAACATGCACTCATGCTTTTTACGAATTGAAGGGGGAAACTCAAGATCGAGTTCTGAGGGAAATTGTTCGTGTTCTCAAGCCGGGGACGCCCTTTCTCATGATGGAGCATGATGTTCCGAAGAGTGCCTTGATAAGGGTTTTGTTTTATATTCGCCTCTTTTCTATGGGTGCCAAAAAAGCCCTCTACATTTTGAGACATGAGAGAAGAATATTAGAAAGGTATTTTGGAATTGTCGAGAAGATACCAACTCCCACCGGTAGATCAAAAATTATGATATGTTGGAAATGAAACTGCGGTACTTGCGTTGTGCGCCAGTGGGGACGTTCATCGATATTGTTTTGGCCTTAGAAAGGAAACAGCATGAACAAAAGCTTTCCCAGGACCTGCGTCGCACCCTCAGGTGAGTTCATATTTGGCATCCACAAACCACAGTTCACTGCTCTGAATCTACGGGAGAATGATCATATCGTAACCCTGGGACATAGCTCCGACCAGACAACGATTAATAATAGAGATAACTTCCCTGCAAACAATGTGCACGTTACCGCTTCACCGTGGGTATTCGAGATTCCTAACGCCTTTCCTTTCATGGGGACCACTTTTATTGTCAACTCAACTGCTGACCGTATGATGGAAAATGGTAACCCCTTCAAACGTCAAAAGGGACAGTCACCTGACCTTGTATTAACGAAAGAATTTGACTATATAGACAAGCTGGCAATTGAACGTGTACCATATCCATTACTCCTGACTTTAGCAAGAACATCTACCGATCCACAAATCCTCGCAAAGCTGGCCAAACTATCTTGTCGATTCGAGTATAACTCAAAAACCGAGATGCCTTCGGGCATTAGCTATGAAAAGACCGAAAAGGGCGAATTGCGCCCAGCAATCTTAGATTGGCATCTTTTTGATCTCGTGTCTAATAATCCGGTTCTCCCGGATACATACAAACAGCATATGGTTTTGATCCCAGGAGCCCAGGGCAAAAGCCCAATTGTCGGCGAATATACGGAAGGAGGCACACACATTTGGGAATACCTTCGCCAAAACAGCTATATTCCATGGGGGCATTACGCAGCAAACATGGCCCACGACGCTGTCCGCTATAAAATTGGAACCCTTACGGAGCAAGACATAATCGGCCTCCGACACCTTTATTACCAAAGGATATACGTCCAACTGGCTACGGAAGTAGGCATTGTCTCACGGGCTAAAAGGCGATCCTTGACAAGAAATGAATTAGAAGGCCTACGACTCTCTCTGATTGATGAAATAGAACAACTGAACAAACGTGGCGGCGACTTACTATTCAATGCCACTATTTGGGGCCAAAACTTCGGTGTTGACTTGTCACCTTCTGGCTACCGACTTCATGCTTCACATCAACAGATACACCAACAGTATGCTCTTGTACCTTCATCTGTGTCCGCATTTAAAGGAGGAGAGAACGAATTGAGTCAGTCTACTATCAGCACTTACAGTCAAGGAGATCTGGTAGCTCAATTCGCTAAGGAGTATAAAGAGAAGACCAATCAGGATTTCTTTGAAACGTACCTCAAAGCTATTCAAAACAACAGGAGGATGGATGGCCGAGTAAATAGAGAAAGCGATCTGATTTTTTACCAAGATGAGAATATAATTGCTTTTGTCCCCAAAGCCCAGCGTTACCAGGGAGAAGTCCAGATTATGACAAGGGAAAGATGTGGAAATATCATCGAGACAGACACCAAAGCCCGGTATTCTCTTGATCGTGCTATACTGATCACCATGAAGGTATTAGAAAACCTGGGAGCAGAGATGATTTCTGTCTGTGAAATATCCAAGAGATTTGACAACCCGGACCGTGATCAGCGCCTCCTCTACTGTTTTCTTCCAAAGCATCCCCTATCTCCGGGCGGCTTTAGCGAATGCCAGCAGCGTTGGATTATCAGCCATTATCCAGAAGACTTTGCCCGGGCTTGTCGAGATGAGGTGCCTCAGGTGCATTCGTCAACTGCGTTATGAAGAGCCTCCACAGTCCGAGCTAAAATATCTTCCGGAGTAATAAGAGGAGGCATGAGGTACACAACGTTGCCAAGGGGGCGGATCAAGATGCCGTGGCTGAGAAGGCGTTTGTGAATGCGTTGAGCCCGCAATGGCTCTTCATCAAGTTCTACCGCACCAATCATGCCGAGGCATCGAACATCAACCACATGAGGTAAGTCCGAAAAGGATGCCATTTGATCTTTCAACAGGCAGCCTTTTTGTTCGGCCTGTTCCACGATCGCCTCTTGCTTATAGATGCGCAAGGTTTCAAGGGCAGCGGCTGCACAAATCGGGTTTCCAGAAAAAGTGTGACCATGATAAAAGGTACAGTCTTTTGGTTGATCTCTGAATGTCTTAAATATCTTATCTTTGACGACCGTGGCACTGATGGGCAGATATCCTCCCGCAAGGCTTTTTCCCAGACAGACGATATCGGGATCAATACCACCGTGTTCGAAGGCAAACATCTTGCCCGTCCGTCCGAAACCCGTAGCAATCTCATCAACGATAAGCAAAACATCCTTCTCCTTACACAAGCGGTCGAGACGCCTGAGATATTCGGGAGGATAGATTCTCATGCCGGCTGCCCCCTGACACAGTGGCTCGACGATGACCGCGGCAAGTTCGTCTGCGTGCTGCTCAAAAATAGTTAGCATGGAGTCAAAGCACTCCTGATTACAGGAGGCAGGTTCCTTTCCGTGCTGACAACGTCCGCAACAGGGGGACTCAGCGCGATAGGCAGCAAATAACACCGGCTTGAACGGTGAATGAAACCCTTCCAGGTAACCCACTGAAACTGCCCCTAATGTGTCACCATGATAGGCATTCTCAAGTGAAGCAAACCTGTTGCGGGCAGTATGCCCCAGGTTGTGCCAGTATTGAATGGCTATCTTTAGGGCAGCTTCCACTGCACTGGCCCCGTCGCTGGCGAACAGGACGTGTGAGGGACCAGGAAAAAGGCTAACCAGTTCTTCGGCCAGTTCTATGGCACGAGGATGAGAAAGGTTGCCCAGGATGCTATGTTGTAGTTCACGAGCCTGCCGTATGATCGCTTCAACCAACCGGGGATGGTTATGCCCCAGGTTGCAGGACCACCATGATGAAATGGCATCTACGTATTTGTTGCCCTCAGTATCAAAGAGATAAACCCCCTTGCCCCTCGTTATAACGGGAAAGTCGCCGGCTTCCGCGGCTGAATGTCGGGTGTAAGGGTGCCAGATGCTTCGCCTGTCCATCTGCGTGTACTGATCGGTGTTTATGACCATAGCCCATTGATCCTTTCGTAACCGTTCACGGGTAACGCCTACATCCTTTCCAACAGATCTTTTACAGAAGGCAAATAGGGTGAACACGCACTCACGAAACCTTTATGCGATTTCGTCTCGATTTCTTCTATGAAAGGAAGATGTCCCAAAACAGGAGTGTAGCCGAATCGCTCGATAGTTAACCGGTTATTGCGCACAATCTCGTCCCGCAATACTTCAGGATTTTTACCCTCACCCTGCCCTCCCCCTTCAAGGGGGAGGGTTTGGATAGGGATACTGGAACGGGAATCATTGAATATCACCCCCAAAACAGGCAGTCCCGCCCGGTCGAGTTCACGCAGTGAAAGCAGTGTGTGGTTGATGGTTCCCAGCCATGGTCGAGCCACCAAAAGTACAGGTAACGAAAGCCTAACCATTACATCGAGCATCGTCTCTTCGCCGTTGATCGGTACCAGCACCCCACCTGCACCTTCAACGATGACCAGGTCGTGATTGGCAATCAACACTGAAAAGTCATTGACTATCCGAGAGATCGATATGTTCTCGCATGCCTGAGCGGCTGCCAGGTGGGGAGAACAGGCTGGTTGAAAACAATAAGGCGCCATAAGCTTTCGCTCCGCAGGCGGCGGCTCAAGATTTGCCATATTAAGGCAGAATTCAAGATCAACAACCACCCAACCATGGGGCGTGGAAATACAGCCGGTCTGAACGGGCTTCATGGGAATGGCGTCGATACCACCTGCCCGAAAGAGCGAGACGAGGGCAGCCGTCACTACGGTCTTTCCGACACCAGTATCCGTGCCTGTCACAAAAATTCCTCTGCTATTCATGAATGGAGTGCTGGTTTTGTGGCTCTCACATATAAAACTTCATAGCTTGCGAAGACACCAGAGCCATCATTATTGTACTCGGCTTCGTATTCTGCCCTGAGCCTTTGCAGTTCCGCACGAGTCAAAGGGCATTTCGAAGAGGAGACGGCGCCTCCTGTGAGGCCCTGCTCATGAATCGTGCGAAGGAATGCTTCGGCAGATACATGACGTGCCCGAATTCTCTCTTGCCACTTTGTCACCACACGCAATCCCACCCTTTCCAGGCCAGAGAGAACCTCCTCGGCCAGGGGTAATCGGCCAAGGGGTGGTTTGTGCGGTGCTACACGAAGACGTGTGGCGCGGAGTTCCCCTAACGTGCCATGAAGCATTAACGCCACAACGACGTCACCGCCCGCGTGTATAAGATCAGCCAAACGTCTTAAGCCGTCCTCGATGGGGCAGATCCAGTGCAGTGACGAGCTGCTCACGATGAGTGGATATGAAACAGGGGGGTCGAATGTTCTGAGATCGGATATGAACCACCGTATGTGGTTGTTTGCTGACAAACGGTTTCGTGCCTGGGCAATCATCTCTTCTGAGGCATCCATCGCATGAATCATAACCGCTGGAAAATGCTCAAGGAGCAGTTCGGTTAACAGGCCGGTACCGCAACCAATCTCAAGAACATGATCGATGGGCCTGGTAGCCGCAACCAGACTCAATAACTTTCTGGCAACGGTTTTCTGTACGTCAGCCTTTCTGTGGTAGGTTGCCGAAGCTGTAGAAAATCGCGCAGTCACTGAGCATTGATGTTTTTCAGCATTCAAAACCGATTTTCCAAGAACTCTCTTATTTCAGACGCAAGAACGACTGTTTGTCGTTCGGGAATGTCATGACCGACTCCTTCATGTATGATGATGCGGCTATTAGGCAATGAACGATTGAGCCATGCCCCGGCCTGCCACGGGACAATACGGTCTTTTTTCCCATGAATGATCAATATCGGAATTTCGATTCCCTTTAACCTATCCCTCAAATCCATCTTTCGGAGATACTCTAAGCCGTGAACAAGGTGCTCGATTCCTATGTGATAGGCTGCATTTACTTTTTCGTTTAGACAGGACTCGGATTCAACCGCAGGCCAGGAAACATCCTGAAAGAAACGACCGAGTACAGCCCTTGGCTCCTTTCTTACTTGCATGATCATAGCACGCACATTTCGTGCAGCCACCCCCCAGGGATATCCCTCCCCAGCACAGAATTTCGGTGTTGCCCCTATCAGCACAAGCCCCTTTAGCGATCCGGGAGTTTCACAGGTCACTTCCAGGGCCACAATCGCCCCGGCGGACCAGCCAACAACAACACACGGGTCGTCCTGTTTTTGCAGGATCTGCTTAAGCGCATTTGCATAGCAGGAAAGACCGGGGTTTTCTTTGCAAGCGCCTCTTGTCGCCAAGTCTTCTCCCCAGGCTGGGCGGCACGCGTTTGGGCTACAGCCTTGCCGTGTTGCCTTTTCCATCTGGTCCAACAATTGCCAAATTGATTTGACTTTGATGTCGTAGGCTGCTGCATGTAACGCCGACGCAACAGGGTGCAATGCGTGTTCCGTGTGAGCCCAGCCTGCAATCAATACGAGCGGTCGCCTTTTCACTATAGCCCCTCACCCTGGGCTGTGGCAATAATAACCTGACCCACATGTTCGAGATCTTCCCTGGTATGAGCCAGTGTCACGGAGAGTCGAATCCTGGCGGTTCCTTGAGGAACAGTTGGAGGGCGAATGGCTACACCGATGATACCCTGCTCCCTTAGTTTTTTCGAGATGGCGAGTGCTTTGCTATTTTTGCCAACCATGATAGGAATAATCTGACTGGCGGAATTCCCGGTATTCAGCCCTGCCTCTTGAAGGCGATTTCGGAAGACCGCCGCATTCTTTAACAGTTGGGCACCGAGGTCACAGCTCTCCTCGATCATTTGCATGGCGCCCAATGCGGCCCCAACTACCGATGGTGGAAGAGCGGTTGAATAGATGAAAGAGCGGGCATGATTGATCAGAAAGGCCCGCATTGACTCTGAACACGCAACAAAGCCCCCGTAGCCACCAAATGCCTTACTCAGCGTACCGAGGCCGATATTAATCATAGGTTCAAGTCCCCACTCTCTGACAAGTCCGCCTCCCTTTGGCCCAAAAACACCCGTTGCATGTGCCTCATCTACCATGACCATTGCACCATGCCTCTGCGCCACATGGGCAATATCTTGAAGAGGTGCAAGGTCTCCATCCATGCTAAATACAGATTCCGTTACAATAAGTCTTCGTCCGGATGTTTCACTCTTTTTTAGCAGTTGCTCCAGGTGTTCAACATCATTGTGGCGGAAGCGACACAGCTTTGCGCGGCTCAACATGATGGCATCCACAATACTGGCATGCACCAGTTTATCTGCAAACACGTAATCATTTCTGCCCATGAGAGCCGGTATTGTGCCAACATTGGCCAGGAACCCGCTGCCAAAGAGCAGGGCACAGGGATAGCCCTTATACCGGGCCAGCTTTTGCTCCAGCTCGTCGTGCCATGTGAGTGTTCCTGTGAGCAATCTTGATGCCGTAGCGCCACATCCTGCTGCACGCAGAGCCTCGGCAGCCTTTGCAACTACATCTGGATGTCGGGCGAGGTTAAGGTAATCATTGGAAGAAAAATTGAGATAAGTCCGGTCTCCTATCCGAATCTTGCCACCAGCCTCAAGATAAGCCTGCACATGGCGGTCAAGGTGGCGTTTGCTCAAATCGCAAAGCCGTTCGCTGATCCACGCTTCATAATGCATAACTGACCTCGAGATCTTTCAGCATCTGCAAGTCTTCTTCCACATTTCGCCCGGCAACCGTGAGCAACGGCCCGATCATCATCCCCGTAGCCCCAGCGTAAAAGATCATGGACTGCAAGTCACGAAGGTGCAAACGGCCGGCGCATACTCGTATCTCCGCCTGTGGATTCACCATCCGAAACATGGCAATAGAACGGATGATGTCCAGTGGCCTCATGGGTTCCTGTTTTTCGAGGGGCGTACCCTTTATGGGAATCAAAAAATTCAGGGGAATTGAATTCACCTGTTCTCTTGCCAGCGCAAGAGCCAGTTCTACTCTTTGTTCCAGGCTTTCGCCCATACCCAGGACACCGCCACAGCAGATCTCCATGCCCAGTTCTTTTACTGCGCGAACAGTGGCCAGGCGCTCAGCGTAGGCGTGTGTAGAACAAATAGTCGGGTAAAAGCTTTCAGCAGTCTCCAAATTGTGGTGAAACCGTTTGAGACCTGCCGCCTTTAATGCCTTGATCTGATTTTTACTCAGGCAGCCCAGTGAGGCACACCAGGCCACATCGGAATCCGGACTGCTCCTGATAGCCTCGCATATGCGATTGATGTCATTGTTTTTCAATGCTCTGCCACTGGTAACCACAGCAAAATGTGCAATCGGCATCTTTTTTGCCGCCCGGCACGCTTCGACAATCGCTTCTTTGGTTTGTAATCCAAGGACCCCGGCATCTGTTCTGTGAAATGATGACTGGGCACAGAAGGCACAATCCTCTCCACACGCACCGCTCTTTGCGTTCAGAATTGAGCACAGGCTGATCCTGTTCCCAAAATATCGCTGGCGCATGACCGTGGCAGCAGAAAGGATCTCGGGAATATCATCTGAAGGACAATGCAGTATCGCAAGTGCTGTTTGTGCCGAAACCGGCTCGCCATCCGGGCCAATGGGGACGTTCATAAATATCGTCTCGGAATTTCTACAAGTTATTGGAATTTCTACGACTTTAGTTAAGTGGTTGAGTAGTCGAGTGGTTAAGTTGTAGTGTCGTTGGACCACTCAACCATTTAACTACTCAACTACTCGACCAATTGTGAGCGAAGCGAACTAAGTCCTTTGTTTGTGGCGGCCGGGCGAGGCGTCCGGGCATCCAGTCGGCCTAATCTCAGCATGGACCGTCCCATATCATCAAACCATTGCAATAACAAGTTTGTTCTTTAGTGCAACATATACAACATATATGCAACATATATGGGACGTACATAAGATTATAAGATCTAATGTAACTTCTCAAAAAGCAACAGCGTCAAAAAGGCGGATATTAATTTTACACGGGGACCAAGAAAGACGCTTAAGAATTTATTTGGGAGTTCGTATTGCTGAACTCACTAATCGGTAAGGGTCTGCTGTATAAATAGCCTTGGGCATATTCGAAACCG